>JALTKP010000160.1 GCA_027078075.1 Gammaproteobacteria bacterium
GTTTGTTTTGCCTTCTCGACATCTAGTACGTTTGTGAGCCTCTATAGAGGATAACTGAAACTTATTGCTACAAGTTTAAGGTTTGATGCTTTTATTTGATTGGTTGCGACTAATTTTGTCTTCCCTCCTTAGGGTTCCGCTGTGCTGCACAATGCGTCGGAAAGACAAAATTAGTTGCTTGGTAGGTTTTTGATTATGAGCTTTTTTATTAGGTTTATGTGTAGATAGTTATGATTAGGTGGTTTTGGGGATTGTAGTGGGGAGAAGTGATGTTTCACATTGTGTTGTTTGAGCCGGAAATTCCTCCTAATACGGGTAATGTTATGCGATTGTGCGCTAATACTGGTATGCAGCTTCATCTCATTCACCCACTGGGTTTTGTGTTGGATGATAAGAAATTACGTCGTGCCGGGATGGATTACCGAGATATAGCGACAGTGACAGAGTACGATAGTTTGGATGCGTTTATTGAGCAGGTAAAACCGCAACGGATTTTTGCTTGCACGACCAAGGGTTCACAAAATTATTCGGAAGTAAGTTATAAAGAAGGTGATGCCTTGTTATTTGGTCCTGAAACCCGTGGCTTACCAATGGATGTGATTAACAGTTTACCGCCAGAACAGCGTTTACGCGTGCCGATGCAGCCAGATTCACGGAGTTTGAATTTATCGAATACGGTGGCGGTAATGTTATATGAAGCGTGGCGCCAGCAGGGCTTTCCTGGTGGAAAATAAGTTTATTCTGCTTTTTGGCTACGTAATAGTAAGTCGGTAACCGCTTGCTTAGCGGGTAAATCTTCATAGATGATGCGATAAACTTGTTCGCAAATTGGCATATCAACGCTGAGCTTGGCGGCAAATTCATGAATTACTTGCGCGGTCAAAGCTCCTTCTACAACCTGATCGATTTCAGTAAAAGCTTGTTCTGCACTCGAACCTGCTGCGAGTGCTTTACCGAAACGACGGTTACGAGACTGATCATCAGTACATGTAAGCACTAAATCACCTAGCCCAGCGAGTCCCATGAAGGTGGTTGGTTCTGCATTAAGTGCATTGCCAAGCCGTGACATTTCGGCAAGACCGCGTGTTATGAGTGCGCTGCGTGTGTTGGCGCCAAAGCCGAGACCATCAGCAATACCGGCGGCAATGGCGAGTACGTTTTTAACCGCCCCACCAACTTGTACACCAACAATATCGCGGCAGGTATAAGCCCGAAATGTGTTTGTGTGTAGTCGATCGGCGAGTTGATGTGAAAATTCATCATCAGTCGATGCAATGGTGATGGCAGTCGGTAAACCATTTGCCACTTCTTTGGCAAAGGTGGGGCCAGATACAACTGCAAAAGAAATATCACTACCTAGTTCTTCGACTAATATTTGGCTAAGTAGTTTATGAGATTCGGCTTCAAGACCTTTACTTGCCCAAGCAATTTTATGGTTAGGCTGAATATGTGAAGCAATAGTTTTTAATGTTTGTCGAAAAGCATGGCTGGGAACAGCGAGTAAAATTGTTTCGCAATTTTTTATACATTGCTCAAGATCTGGTTCAACCGACAGGCTTTCAGGGAAGCTAATATTGGGTAAGTAGCGTTGGTTACTACGTTCGGCTTCCAAGTGTTGCAGGTGTTTAGTATTGTGTGCCCAAAGCTGACAAGCTTTGCCTTGTTGGGCAAGCAAAATCGCAAGGGCAGTTCCCCACGATCCAGCTCCAAGAACACAAATACTGCCTACCTTCATAATGTCCCTTTAGGATTATTGTACGGTTGCGCCTTCTGCTTTTTGTTGCTCTAGTTTTTGTTGCAGTAAAGCATCAAAGTTTACAGGTGCCAGTAATAATTGTGGGAAGCCACCTTTGGCAACAACATCTGAAATAGCTTCACGGATGTATGGGAACAAGAGGTTTGGACAATAGCTGCCAAGCATATAAGTCTTGTCTTCATCAGGGAAATTTTTAAGATTAAAAATACCGGCGTATTGAACCTCAGCAAGATAGGCAGTGGTTTCATCATTTAATTTAGCCGTAACGGTAATGTTTAAAACAACTTCATAAACATCTTCGTCTAGCGTACGAGAGGTACTTTGCAAGTTAAGGTTTACATCGGGCTGCCAATCTTTTTCAAGAAAGATGTTTGGTGAGTTAGGCGATTCAAAAGAAATATCTTTAACAAAGATTTTTTGAATGGCAAAAGCTTGTTCGTTTTCTGTAGTTTCAGTCATGATGTTTTTCGCAGTAAAATTAAAGGTTAAATTTAGTTAATGCCGAGTAATGGATCGAGTTCATCATCGATATCAAGTTCAGCCATATCATCGAAACCACCAATATGACGACCATCAATAAAGATTTGCGGAACACTCGTGCGTCCGTTCGCCTTCGATTCCATTTCGCTACGGCGTTCAGGTGTTTGGTCTAAACCAATGTATTCGTAGTTAACACCTTTTTTGTCTAGCATCATACGTGCACGTATGCAGTAAGGGCAGGAAGAAGTCCCATAAACAATCACTTCAGGCATAGTTGTAATATCTCATCAATAAAAAATTAAAAATGTGTAGTTTATTTCTTGCTAACAGGCATGTTGGCATTTTGCCATGCGATTAATCCGCCTTTGAGGTTTGAAACATTTTCAAACCCATTTTTGCGAAGTAGGCCACAAATACTGCTAGAGCGAGCGCCGCTTCGGCAACTTACAATAATGGGTGTTGTTTTGTATTTTTCAAGCTCAGGTAGTCGTTCTTGAACTTTTCCCATTGGAATATGCAGAGAATTGATAATGTGACCATCAGCGAATTCTTTGTCTTCGCGTACATCCACGACAATGGCTTTTTGGTGGTTAATTAGCTGAGTGGTCTCTGCTGGTCCAATTTGTTTAATGCCACGTAGTGCATCAAGAAAAGTGCTACCAAATAGTAATGCAACAATAATGACGAGTGCAGTAAACAGATCCCAATGGTTAGAGATAAATGTAAGAAGTTGTTCCATGTATTAAGTGTCTATTTGGTTAAAGATTAAATTACTGCCTTACTACACAACGAATGTCGGTAGTTAGGATTGATAATTAAAATAATATCTCAGAAACTGAGATTATAAAGGTGCGTGGCAAAATACTTCGCGCATCATACCTATTAAGCGTAAAGTTCTTTCATCACCGACGCGGTAGTAAACGCGGTTAGCATCTTTTCTCGATGCCAAAATACCTTTATCTCGCAAGATGGCAAGGTGTTGCGAAATATTACTTTGCGATGTACCAACATGCTCAACAATATCTTGGACACTGATTTCTTGATCGCCTAACGTACAAAGAATTTTTAACCGAAGCGGATGTGACATTGCTTTAAGAGAGCGTGATGCACGATCAATGTCTTCGTCCCGTGAAATGAGAATATTATCAAGTGCGACCATATTCATACTGACTACCCTATCTTGTGTGATTGCTGTCATTTCCTGACATTGTGGTGCCGTATGGCACCGCTTATATGACCATAGTTTCATATGTTCATATATAATAAAAAGATTATACAATAATGTACTGCTTAAAAAGCATTTTGTCATCATCTTTAGTGGGGAATACTCTAAATATCGCTGTGATATACTAGTACACTAAAATGGTATGTAGATTTTGACTTGGTCTAAATGATACAAATTTGCTTCATTTATAGGTAGAATAGCAGCCCCAATATTAACTATTTGGAAATAAGTAATTGATTCCTAAGACAATGTTACTCCTTATCCTCGATGGGTGGGGTTACAGTGAAAATTCAGAAGCCAATGCGGTCAATGCCGCCAATAAGCCGGTTTGGGATAACTTGTGGAAAACACGTCCGCATACCTTAATCCGTGGATCCGGTGCAGATGTCGGCTTGCCTGCTGAGCAAATGGGTAATTCTGAAGTAGGACACCTAAATTTGGGTGCTGGCAGAGTTGTATATCAGGAATTTACCCGAGTTTCCCGCGCAATTAAAACAGGCTCTTTCTTTACCAACCAAACTTTAACTGACGCGGTTGATCTAGCCAAAAAGTCGGATAAAGCCATACATATTCTGGGTTTGCTCTCTGATGGCGGTGTTCACAGTCATGAAGAACACTTACAAGCCATTATAAAATTAGCGGTAGAGCGCGGTGTAAGCAAAGTCTATTTACATGCCTTTTTTGATGGTCGAGATACTGCTCCTAAAAGTGCAGCATCATCAATTCGTGCCATGGAAGATGTTTTTTCTGAGTTAGGTAACGGTCAGTTTGCATCTGTTATTGGACGTTACTATGCGATGGATCGTGATCATCGTTGGCCTCGTATTCAGGCTGCCTATGATGTGATAACGCAGGGCAAGGCCGAATTTACTGCACCAAATGCGCTTGATGCTTTAGAGCAGGCTTATGCGCGCGATGAAACAGATGAATTTGTCAAAGCAACTGCGATTGTGCAAGACGGTCAGCAAACCGTAAAAATTGAAGACGGAGATGTTATTATTTTTATGAATTTCCGTTCAGATCGTGCTCGCCAGATAACACGCCCTTTCATTGAAAAAGATTTTGATGGTTTTGAACGTGAAGTGACACCTAAGTTAGGTAGCTTTGTTAGTTTGACAGAATATAAAGATGATTTTGATGTTCCCGTTGCGTTTCCACCAGAGCGATTGAACAATGTGTTTGGTGCTTATTTATCAAGTTTAGGTATGCGTCAGTTACGCATAGCCGAAACAGAAAAATATGCGCATGTTACTTTCTTTTTTAATGGTGGTGAAGAAGAGCCCTTTGAAGGCGAAGATCGTATTTTGGTTGATTCACCTAATGTAGCGACTTACGATTTACAACCAGAAATGTGTGCGCCGGAATTAACAGATAAATTAGTTGCGGCAATTGAAAGTGGTAAATACGATGCGATTATTTGTAACTATGCAAATCCAGATATGGTTGG
>JALTKP010000161.1 GCA_027078075.1 Gammaproteobacteria bacterium
TTACGCAACCTGGTGGATTCGACAAACCATTGAACGTGCCATCATGAACCAGACACGTACCATTCGTTTACCGATTCATGTTGTTAAAGAAATGAATGTCTACCTGCGTGCTGCGCGTAAATTGACACAGGAATTATCCCACGAGCCAAGTCCTGAAGATGTGGCAAGAATGCTCGATAAGCCAATTGAAAATGTTAAACGTATGATGGGCTTGAATGAACGCGTTACATCTATTGATACGCCTCTAGGTCGTGACTCCGATGCCACCGTGGTGGATTCAATCCGTGATGAAGGTCATAACGATCCTGCTGGCGTGTTACAAAATAATGATGTCAATAATCGTATTGATGGCTGGTTGAACCAACTCAATGACAAACAACGTGAAGTCGTTGAACGTCGTTTCGGTTTACATGGCTATGAAATTTCAACCCTTGAAGAAGTCGGTAATGAAATTGGTGTTACCCGTGAACGTGTTCGCCAAATTCAGATTGAAGCCTTACGCCGTTTACGTGAAGTACTAGAGCGTGATGGGTATTCGATAGATGCGTTATTCAGGGAAGATTAGTAGAAGTATTCTTTTAGTATAAAAACGGCCGCTTAATGCGGCCGTTTTTTTGAAGTAATATTAAAAATAATTATTTATCACCATTTAAATGTGCCCCCCTATTTACACATGTAAAACCACACAGATATTGTATTAAAGCTTCTTAATGATTTGTCGATAAATCTATGTAGATAAATTAATCTGAAGGGATTCTTTCCATGTTTTCTAGACCACCGAGTATATTGCGTAATTTATTATGGTCGTTTATGGCTTTCGGCCTGGGTATGGGAATAATATTTCCCTTTTATGCCCAGTTCTTTGTTGAATGGAAACCCGGTATGTTTTGGTGGTTTGTTGTTGGCTGCCTCATTGCCGGTGCAACAATCGGTATTTTTAACTATTACCTCACTAAAATTATTCTTTTGCGTAAATTGCAAGATATGGGAGCAGTAACTAAATCGATTAGTGAAAAAGATTTAACTA
>JALTKP010000162.1 GCA_027078075.1 Gammaproteobacteria bacterium
GGAGTTCTTGAATCTTAATTATCAACCACAGATTGATGTGCTTACTCGAGAAGTGGTAGGTGTTGAAGCCTTGCTTCGTTGGAAGCACCCTGAACTAGGTGTTATTTCGCCTGAGAAAATTGTACAAATTGCAGAATATTCAAATCAAATTGATAAGCTGACTGATTGGGTAATACGTACTGCGTTTAAAGAATGTAGTGGAGATATGGATGCCCAAAAATTGAAATTTTCAATTAATTTGTCGGCAAAAAATTTGCAAGAAGATGAGTTGCCTTTGCGAATAGCTGGGTTACTACAAAAACATAATATACAACCATCATCATTAACCTTGGAAATCACTGAAAGTGCGGTAATGAGTCACCCCATTAAAGCCAGAGAAATAATGAACAAGCTGGCGGCAATGAATATAAAAATGTCTGTTGATGATTATGGTACTGGTTTTTCATCGTTGGGTTATTTAAAAATGCTCCCCGTTGATGAGTTGAAAATTGATAAGACCTTTGTTTTCAATATGCTTGAGGATGAGAATGATGCCATCATTGTGCGATCAACTATTGAGTTGGCGCATAATTTAGGTTTGCAAGTAGTCGCTGAAGGCGTCGAAGATCATGAAACAATGATGGCGTTACGTAAACTGAATTGTGATGTGGCTCAGGGGTACTTTATTTCTCGGCCCATGCCTAATAAAGATTTGTGTGCTTGGCTAAAAAACTATATCAAGAAAGCCGTAAATAGTTAGATTATCTTAGAAAACGCCTGATTTTTTTATTTATAGCTTTATTATAGCCCGTTCGGGTCATAGATCTGCTAGATACTTTATCTGTATTATTCATCTTATATAAATTGGGTCTATTAAATACTCAATTTTTTAATAATTTTAAGGAATATAAACGTGAGAATAATACAGCGAATTTCTTTACGCGCATTGACTGGCATAGTCGCTCTAAGCTTTGCGGGAATAGCCAGTGCAACAACTTTTAATTTTAGCTCAGGCAATTTAGGCATTACGGGTGGCAACTCATATAACACGATAAATACATCGCTTGATGGTATTGGGTTGACAATTACTGCGTTGAATATTGTTAATGACGGTATTGGCAACATATCATCAACTACTACAGTCACCGGTGCTGGTCTTGGCGTATATTTGAGTAGTAGCACATCTGGTAATTTAGGTGTTCTTAGTAACACGAATGGTGATGGTACTAATTTAGATGGTGACAGTGGTACGCCTAGCCCAAACGATCCTGATGAAGGTTTACTATTTTCGTTTGACCAACAAGTGAGTTTGAATTACATAAACTTTGACTCTTTTACTAGTGGTTCAACGTCGGCGGATGACTTTAATTTAACGGTTGATGGTGTTTCTGTTTTAGTTGATCACAATGCAAGCGATGTTTCATCTTTAGTGACAAACGTCCCTGCTCAGTTTGATGAATACATCTTCAACAATATTATTGGTACAGAGTTTTTATTCTGGGCTGATTCTGATTCTGATTCTTTCCGTATCGATTTTATTGAAGTTTCAGCTGTTCCCGTTCCTGCAGCCGCATGGTTATTTGGTTCAGCTTTACTAGGTATGTTTGGTTTCTCACGACGCAAAAAAGCCTAGTACTAAAGCATTTTAATGAAAGCCGCAGCCGCAAGGTTAGCGGCTTTTTTTATGGGGATTAGTAAGTTCGGTTAACCGCAAATTCAGCAAGAGACTGCAGCGCTTCACGGTGAATGTTATCTGGTAAGATCGCTAATGCTTTGATGGCTTCAGCAGCAGCATCTTTTGCTGCTTGTTCGGTGTAGGCAATTGCACCCGTTGATTCTACTGCTTTTTGAACCGCTTCAATTTGATCTAAACCACCTGTTTCAATGGCGCTACGAACTAAATCAACTTGTTCAGGTGTTCCGTTTCGCATGGTATAGATAAGCGGTAAGGTCGGTTTACCTTCGGCAAGATCGTCACCGATATTTTTACCAATGTCTTCGCTTGAAGAGCTGTAATCGAATACGTCATCGATTAACTGAAAAGCGGTACCAAGGTGCATACCGTATTCTGCTAATGCTGATTCTTGTTCTTCAGAAGCACCACAAATAACGGCAGCAAGGCGGGAAGATGCTTCAAATAACTTGGCTGTTTTGTAGCGAATAACTTCAAGATAGCGTTCTTCAGTGGTGTCGGCATCATGCACGTTCATGAGCTGCATAACTTCGCCTTCGGCAATAACATTGGTGGCATGGGCGAGAATTTCCATGACACGCATATTGCCGATTTCGACCATCATTTCAAAGGCACGAGAGTAGAGGAAATCACCAACTAGAACACTGGCTTCATTGCCCCACAAGGCATTGGCGGTGTCTTTACCACGGCGTAACTCTGAGCCGTCGACCACATCATCGTGGAGTAGCGTGGCTGTGTGAATGAATTCAACGATAGCGGCGATACTGTGATGATGCTTGCCTTCAAACCCCATCGCGTTCGCACATAATAGATGCAGCATTGGGCGTAAACGCTTGCCGCCACTGTTAACAATATAGTGGCCAAGCTGATTGACCAGCACCACGTCTGATTGCAGACGTTGTTTGATCAAATCGTCGACTGCTTGCATATCTGGGTCGATTAATTGCTGTATTGCATCAATTTCCATGGGAATCTCATTCTAAAGCAGGCTGCATGCTAGGTTGGGCGTGGCGATCGGTCAAGTAGTTAGGGCAGTTTTTTCATCTTTTTAGTGTTTATTCGCGACTAAAATGGCGAAAATTTAGCCTTATAATGCCAATTACTATAAAAAACAGCAACTTAAGCTATTACAAAGAAACACTTACTGTTATACTAAGTGATTGACGCACGGGTCGGATCTGTATAAAATTTGCGCCCTTTGAGAATAGTCGAGATGCGCCGCGGGCGGGTCTCTTTTGGAGAATATTATGTACGCGGTAATTCAGACCGGTGGTAAACAATACCGAGTAACCGAAGGCCAAACCCTGAAGGTTGAGAAGCTTGATACAGAAGTGGGTGGTTCTATTGATATCGATAAGGTATTGATGGTTGCTGATGGCGACAATGTAACAGTAGGCGCACCTTACGCGGGTAAAGTTACTGCGACAGTTAAATCGCACGGTCGTGATAAGAAAGTAACAATTATCAAATTCCGCCGTCGTAAGCACTCACGTAAGAAACAGGGTCATCGTCAATCTTACACAGAAATTGAAATTAGCAGCATTGCTAGCTAATTAGGAGCAGGAACAATGGCACATAAGAAAGCAGGCGGTAGTACTCGTAACGGTCGCGATTCGGTTTCTAAACGTCTTGGCGTTAAGCGCTTTGGTGGTGAAGAAGTTTTAGCGGGTAACATTTTAGTTCGCCAACGTGGTACTAAATTCCACCCAGGACTGAATGTTGGTTGTGGTCATGACCACACATTGTTTGCTAAAGCAGACGGTAAGGTTGAATTTCAGGTTAAAGGCCCGAAAAAGCGCACCTACATCAATGTTGTGGCCGCTTAAAGCACTCGTTGCTTAATGAATATAAGGCCCCGTCATTGACGGGGCTTTTTTTTTAGCTGCAGGTGCTTGCACCTGCCTGTAACTCATCAGATACTTTGACACTATGAAATTTGTAGATGAAGCAATTATTAAGGTAGATGCTGGCGATGGCGGAAATGGCTGCGTCAGTTTTCGCCGTGAGAAATATATCCCACGTGGTGGCCCTGATGGGGGGGACGGTGGTGATGGTGGCAGCGTTATTTTTATTGGTGAACAAGGTTTAAATACCCTCGCTGATTTCCGTTTTACTAAGCACTTTCGTGCTGAGCGCGGCAAGAATGGCAAGGGACGCCAATGCTACGGCCGAGGTGGTGAAGATAAAATAGTCCAAGTACCTTTAGGTACGATGGTTTATGACACCGACACGGAAGAGTTAATTGGTGATGTCACTAAACAAGGACAAACACTTAAAGTCGCTCAAGGCGGTTTTCATGGTTTGGGCAATATTCATTTTAAAAGCAGTGTGAACCGTACTCCACAACAGGCAACTAATGGTACCGAAGGTGAAGTACGCCGTTTACGTCTTGAGTTAAAAGTGTTGGCTGACGTTGGTTTGTTGGGTATGCCTAATGCTGGCAAGTCGACATTCTTGACCCGTGTATCGGCAGCACGCCCTAAAGTGGCTGATTATCCATTTACTACTTTGCATCCTAATTTGGGTGTGGTTGATGTAGGAACACATCAGAGTTTTGTGGTTGCTGATATTCCCGGCTTGATTGAAGGTGCTTCAGAAGGCATTGGTCTGGGTATTAAGTTTCTTAAGCATTTAGCGCGTACGCGTCTATTGCTGCATATTATTGACATTATGCCACCTGAAGGCTCAAACGATCCGGTTGCCGATGCGCGAGGACTGGTTGGTGAATTGAAATCATTCAGCAGTGACTTGGAAGCATTGCCTCGTTGGTTAGTGTTGAACAAAGTTGATTTAGTCATGGATGAAGAACGGGAACAAATTTGTAATGAGATTGTTGCTGGCTTGGATTGGAAGGGCCCCGTGTTCCGAATTTCAGCGGCGACCAATGAAGGTGTTCAAGATCTCGTTTATGCCATTATGAAACATGTTGAAGAACAGGCTGTATTAGATAAAGAAGCACGTGAACAAAAAGCCAGAGATGACGCTAACTAATTATGCAAAATAGAGCTGACATTAAACAAAGCCAAAACTGGGTGATCAAAATTGGTAGCGCATTGCTTACCAATGATGGCCAGGGGCTTGATGTGTCTGCGATTCAAGCATGGGTTGAGCAAATGGTTGCGCTTCGCGAGGCTGGCATTCAAATTACTCTAGTTTCATCAGGCGCAGTGGCAGAAGGTATGCAGCGTTTAGGTCTTGCAACGCGCCCAC
>JALTKP010000163.1 GCA_027078075.1 Gammaproteobacteria bacterium
AGTGGTCCTGTGCTTGAAATCAAACAAATCCCCTATTCTGTGTCACTAGAACGCGAAAAATAATCAAAATAAGCCTTAATTTCCTGATTACTTAGCCGATAACCCTAAGTAATAACGCTAATTCCTTATTTTAGATAAGGCTATGGTTTAACAGGAGATAACTGTGGAAAAGATTGAAGAGTTTTACACCGGTCTTATCGAAGATATTAGCAATAACAAACTGGAATTACCGACCCTACCCGAAGTCGCGTTAAAAGTACGCGATACCGTTGAAAACGATAATGTGAATGCCAAAAAAGTAGCTGCCGTTATTGGTACCGATGCGGCTATTTCAGCTCGATTAATTCAGGTCGCCAACAGCCCTATGTACCGCGGCAATAAACACATTGATGATATCCAAATGGCCGTTGCTCGAATGGGCTTCACGGTAACTCGTGATTTAGTTGTTGGGCTCGCTATGCGCCAAATGTTTCAAGCCACTTCAGAAGTCACTGATCTACGTTTACGTCTTGTTTGGGAACACAGCACTCAAGTTGCTGGGTTAACAACCATGTTATGTAAATATTTTACCAAACTCAAACCTGATCAAGCGATGCTTGCAGGACTAGTTCACGATATCGGCGTCCTACCTATTTTAGTTCGTGCAGAAGACTATCCTGAATTATTAGAAGACACAGTACTGCTTGATAAGCTTTCAAGAGAATTACACACTCGCCTCGGCACAATGATTTTAGATTCATGGGATTTCCCTCAAGAACTCATTGATGTTGCAGCACATCATGAAGATCTTGGGTATGATTCTGGTGATACAATTGATTATGTTGATTTAGTGCAAGTAGCAAACCTTCAAGCCCACGCCGGAAGCAACCACCCATTGGGCGATGTTGATCTAAGCAAAATCCCATCGTGCATCAAACTTGGAATGACCGGTGAAGAAGTGGATATTGAAGGTGTTGATGAAGCGGAAGAACTTCAGAATATTTTGGTTGCGTAACACATAACTCCGACACATTGGTGCA
>JALTKP010000164.1 GCA_027078075.1 Gammaproteobacteria bacterium
TCGACCTGGTCGAAGCTGTCCAACCGATGCACAATTAGGTGCGGCATGCAGTACTGCACATAAGTGGAACAAGCGCATTTATTGGACATCGGTCGTAATATGGTGCGTTGGTTTCTTTGCTGCATTTTTAGCCTTGCCGATTCGTATGTGGTTAGGTGTTTAAACCTGATGTCTATACCTAACAAATTAAGTATTTTAGGTATATCGGGATTATTGATTTTACCCATGGTCACTGAAGCAGCCCCGATTACTTTTAATACCGCGTTACCCGTCGCTTCTGAAGAGTATTTATTTCGTGAACAAGTTATTATTGCACAATCAGGTCGTGATCCGGCATCCACCGATCGTGATAGAAGCGAAGTAACTGCTGTATCAGTACTTGGCTATGGTGTTACTGGTAAGCTGGCAATATTTGGTGTATTACCATATAGAAATATCGACTTCGACTTAACTGCTGGAAATCAACGTATTAGCAGAAGAAATAGTGGTTTTGGTGATGCAACATTATTTGGACGTTACACGTTATTTCAAAAAGATGGGGTAGGTAGTAACTTTCGGATTGCACCCTTTATTGGTATTAAACTTCCAACTGGTAATGATGACTTTCGTGATGCTCGCGGCATTACGCCACCACCCGCAAGAATAGCCACTGGCTCTACCGACTTATTTGCAGGAGTTGTTGCCACGTGGCAACAGTTAAATTATCAAGTTGATGCACAATTAAGTTATCGAAAAAATAACGAAGGCAATAAATTTGAAGCGGGTAATGTGACGCGCTTTGATACATCATTGCAATATCGGTTATGGCATAGTGATTTTTCCAAAGGTATTCCCGACTTCTTATACGGCGTTTTAGAACTCAATGCTGTACATAAAGGAAAAAACAGATTGTCTGGGGTAACGAACCAAAACACCGGTGGCACACAGTTATTCATTACACCTGGTATTCAATATGTAACGAAACGCTGGATAGCTGAAACAGCGGTTCAAATACCTGTATCACAAAAACTTAATGG
>JALTKP010000165.1 GCA_027078075.1 Gammaproteobacteria bacterium
CTAAGGCTTCGGGGAATAATGTGCTTTGGGAACGGTTTTCACCTTCGATAAAACGTTTCATAACCACTCCCTGTTGATTGTGTTACGTTATTATATCAAGGTTTACGTTTTCACACAGCCTCAGTATGCTCCAGACTACTAATACAAGCAGTCACTCAGTTTTTTATCCCTAACTTCCGCGTTTCAGCGAAAGCAGAAGTTGAGTTTCTGCTGATTAACTTCTGAAATCGGCCAAAAGCGGACATTAAAATTATTACTGAGTACTACAATTTAGTTTGTAAGTATAAGCGGTTTTTAGCCCACATTTCTTTCCTATTTTTAATTGCGTAGCCCAATAAGTAGATTTTTCTTCATCAATTGTGTAACCAAAATAGCCATTTTTATAAATTTTACTCAACCAGTCTATAGCTCGACCATGCCCTTGTTCTGCTGCACTTTTAAACATGGTTAGCATCTTAGAATAATCGGTCACTCCTCCTTTCCCTTCCATATAACAAAATGCTAAATTTAACTGTCCTTCTGGGAAACCATTACTTGCAGCAGCCTCAAACCATCTGCAAGCTATCTTATTATCTTGCCTTACGTAACCACCAAATAGATATTCTGAACCTAATGTATTTTGTGCCTCTGCATACCCTAACTCGGCTGAAGTAGTCATTAATGAAAATCGTTTTTCCTGTTCTGCATCGGTCAATACTCTTGTTTCATAGACATCCTTGCCAACTAAGACGGATTCTTTAACGCCGCCGGCAACGCCAACCAGCAGAGCAGCACTATAAATAGCACCGGAGTGCTGTTTTTCTAATGCTTCCTGCGTCCATCGTAGAATATCTTCTCTTTTTAATTTCACTCTTGGATCGTTTAAATAGATTTTACCTATATGATATAAAGCATCTGTATCGCCAGTATTGGCACGCAATATGAGAGAGTCGATCGTATTCGCAGAGCTTTCAGTGTTTGCAGATGCGCATACAGATTGGGTGCTTAAATAGAGCATGCATCCCAGTTTCATCATATTCCTAAATCCCATTGATATGCTCCTTCACTAGATATTGATATGTCTGTTCAATAGAAGTTTTTTATTGATTTTAGAATGTCCGCTTTGGGTCGATATTAGCCTTCCATCACTATACACAAAACGGCTGCTTCCAGTATTAACGCGCCAGTCGTTGAATTTCAGTAAACGTCCGCTTTAGGTGGTGAAGCAGTCATTTTTAATCCTGTCTAAAAACTATTGGCACACCTCACACACACCATATATATAGAGACAATGATCGGTGATCTGAAAACCTGCCTTCACAGCAATGTCTTTCTGGCGCTGTTCAATGACTTCATCAACAAATTCTTCGACTTTGCCACATTTCACGCAAACGATATGGTCATGGTGACTGCCATGATTTAACTCAAAGACAGAGTGTCCTTCGTCAAAATGGTGCCTAGTAACCAGTCCAGCAGTCTCAAATTGGGTTAAAACACGGTAAACCGTGGCTAAACCAACCTCTTCACCCTCTTCTAATAGGTGTTTATAAACATCTTCAGCGCTTAAATGACGAGTGTCACTATTTTCCATGATTTCGAGGATTTTGATTCGAGGCAGGGTAACTTTTAACCCAGCTTTTTTAATATCTGCACTTTCCATGCTGAAAGCTTCTCCTAACAACGATTATTGAAAAATCATGCTGTGTTTACGGCAAAATTCAGTTAGAATTAATTTAACGACAAGATAATGTAATACATTCGCAAATGCAAAAGATTCTCATTTCAATATTAGTACTGCCTTTATTAACGGCTTGCTCCGACTGGTCTCTACCTGAAATACCGGATGCTGTGCCTGATGTGATACACAAAATCACTATTCAGCAAGGCAATATAGTTAATCAGGCGATGATTAATAAGTTACGTCCAGGTATGGGGAAACGTCAGGTTCGTTTCATCATGGGCTCTCCTATGATCAACGACACATTCCATACTGACCGCTGGGACTATATTTACCGTATCCACCGTAGCACCCATAAACCAACAGAAAAAACCCGTGTTTCTCTGTTCTTCAAAGAAGATAAATTAGCCCGTATCGACGGTGATATGCGCCCGATGCCAGTTGAGGATGTCGAAAAGAAAACCGAAGTCGTTGAAGTCCCTTATCAGGAACGGAATGTTGGTATCTTTGATAAAGTACTTGGTACCGTTGGTTTAGAAAGAGAAGATGCGCTACCCGCGAGTAAGAAAAAAAATAATGACGACAAGCATAGCCACTAAATAAAGTTACTCTTTAAGTATCAGTTTTCTTTTTAACGGTTCCACTGCCCTTACGCATTTTCTTGCCTTGTTCCGCGCGCTCTTTACGAACTTGCTTTGGATCAGCAATTAACTTTCTATAGATCTCAACACGATCCCCCTCACGCAAGGCAGTATTGGCTTTCTTTAATTTGCCAAATATACCGACCTTTGAATTTTCAATATCAATTTCGGGGAATTCTTCTAGAATACCGGATTGCTTTATTGCTTCAATCAACTCAATACCTTCGCTAACTTGAAGCGGAATAATTTTCTGCACATCAGGTAAAGCATAAGCCACTTCGACATTAATAATTTTATCGCTTGCCATAAACATCTACCGCCCGTGTCGTAAACGCATCAACCATGGTGTTTGTAATTTGACTAAATACTGGCCCTACTGTCATGGCGAGTAACTTGTTCGAAAACTCAAACTCAATATCAAACATAATTTTACTTGCAGTATCACTTAATGATTCAAAACGCCAAAAGCCCTCTAGATGACGAAACGGCCCTTCCACTAATCGCATTTCAATCATCTTGCCATGTTGTAATCGATTTAAGGTTGTAAAAGTTTTTTTTATACCACTGCGTGACAATAAAATACTTGCCTTCACTTCATCTTCATTGCGCTCAATAACCTCTGTTCCACCACACCAAGGCAGGAATGCGGGATAAGCTTCAATGTCATCAACCAGCTTATACATCTCCAATGCGGTATATGGCACTAAAGCACTTTTATTAATTATTGGCATACTTTATTTCATCAGCCCAATAAAGCATCGATAACACCAATGCCTTTAAGAAACACAATAATAACCGCTATAGGTGCAACAAATTTAACTAAGAATAACCATACGCGATAACCTAGATGCATTTTATCCTGTATATCCAGTTCATGCATACTTGTTTCACGGCGCAATATCCAACCGACAAAAACCGCAATTAACACGCCACCTAATGGCAACATAATATTTGCGGTTAAATAATCAAGTAAATCAAAAACTGTTTTATCTTCAAATATCGAGATATTAGATAACGGTTTGTAATCTGACCAAATGTTAAATGAAAACACCGTTAACAAACCAACCGACCAAGTAATGACGCCCATCAGTACCGATGCATAAACACGTGTATGCCCACGGTTTTCAACTAACCATGCTACAGCCGGTTCAATCAGCGAAATTGCTGAGCTCCAAGCAGCAAATACTAACAACACAAAAAACAGTGTACCAAAGAAAATTCCGCCAGGCATATGGCCAAAGGCAATCGGTAAGGTTTGGAAAATGAGCCCCGGCCCCGAACCTGGTTCTAAACCATTAGAAAAAACTATTGGGAAAATAATTAAACCGGCGACTATTGCAACTAACGTATCCATCAATGCAATCACAATTGAGGTTTTAGCAATTGAGATGTTTTTAGGCAAGTACGAACCGTAAACCATAATTGCCCCCATGCCTAAACTCAAAGTAAAAAAGGCATGCCCCATGGCAGTTAATACACCCTCCCATGAAATTTTCGAAAAGTCAGGGTTAAATAAAAATTGTACGCCACGTACAAATTCACTGGTACTCATGGCATAACCTAATAACACAACCAAAATTACAAATAAGGCCGGCATTAACAAACGCACTGATTTTTCTAAGCCACCACTCACCCCTCTCGAGACTACTGCCATGGTCATAACAATAAAAATGGTATGCCAAGCAAGGAGCTTTTCAGGATCGGCAATAAACTGGTTGAATAAACTACCCGCACCATCTGCGGTAACACCAACAAATAAACCGCTGCCGGTTCGGAACACATAAGCCAGTGCCCACCCGGCAATCACACTGTAGTAAGAAAGAATCAAGAAGCCGGCAATGACACCCGCCCAACCAAGATACTTCCAAAAATGGCTAACACCTGCCTCTTCAGCCAAGCTGCGCATCGTATTTATGGGGCTCTGGCGACCACGTCGTCCCAACATGACTTCCGCCATCATGATCGGGATACCGATACTAGCGATACATATAAGGTATACAAGAACAAAGGCACCACCGCCATTTTCACCGGTGATGTACGGGAACTTCCATATATTACCCAAACCCACTGCCGAGCCGGTTGCCGCAAGAATAAAAGCAAACCGCCCTGACCATTCACCATGCATAGATGTACGAGGAGATGACATAAGTAACCTTTTCGCTAATTATCGTTATTATTTTGCCATTGTCGGCGAAATCATGCTGCGGCTCAAGGCTAGGCTGCGTATAATATGCCCTATGGGTAAATCAAAGAAGAAAAAACAACCAACTAGCACTATCGCGCTGAATAAGAAGTCTCGCCACGATTATCTGCTAGAAGACCGTATTGAAGCAGGTTTGGTACTTGAAGGCTGGGAAGTAAAGAGCATGCGTGAAGGCCAAGCCAGCATTGCTGATAGCTTTGTGCTGCTCAATAACGGAGAAGCCTTTCTGCATGGCTCACACATAAGTCCTTTATTATCGGCTTCTACCCATATTAATCCGGTGCCTAATCGCACCCGTAAATTGCTTTTGCATGCTGAACAGCTGCATAAACTAACTGTTTCAGTCGATCGCAAGGGATACTC
>JALTKP010000166.1 GCA_027078075.1 Gammaproteobacteria bacterium
TGTCCACCAAAGAACAATTGTAAACGAGAGCGCCAGTGACCAAAGTTTGGAAAGGTAACAATGCCTTCGTTACCAACACGCAACATATCATTGAGCAGTCGATCAGGGCGATCAACGGCTTGCAGTGCTTGAGTCATAACAACGTAATCAAAGGTTCTATCGTCAAAGTCCGATAAGCCCGCATTTAAATCAGCGTGAATGGCATTCACGCCGGCTTGAATACATTTAACGATTTTACTCACTTCAATTTCAAGTCCGTAACCATTTACATTACGTTCTTTTTTTAACATCGCAAGCAAAGTGCCATCACCACAACCTAAATCAAGAATACGGGTTTTGGGTTGAACCCATTCGCAAATAGTCTGTAAATCTGGGCGTTGTTGCTTCATGCCGACACCTCATTAACGAGATGACTCATCCATGCGCCAAATACAGCAAGATATTCCTTGATAGGAATTAAGAAGGCATCATGCCCATGTGGTACTTCAATTTCAGCGTAACTTACATCGTGATCATTATCTTGTAAGGCTTTTACAATTTCACGTGAACGTTCAGGTGCAAAGCGCCAGTCACTACTAAAAGAAATAACTAGAAAGTTAGCTTTAGCAAATGACATGGCGGTTGATAAATTGTCATCATAGTCACCGGCAGGGTCAAAGTAGTCGAGTGCTTTTGTCATTAGTAAATAGGTATTGGCATCAAAGCGATCCACAAAAGATTCACCTTGGTAGCGTAAATAACTTTCCACCTGAAACTCGACATCAAAGCCGTAACTAATTTTTCCTTGACGTAATTCACGGCCAAATTTTTCGCGCATAGCATCATCAGACAGATAAGTAATATGCCCTAACATCCGAGCCAGCATTAAACCGCGACGCGGAACGGTATCGTGATCGTGATAACGGCCTTCATAAAAGTCGGGGTCATGCATAATTGCCTGACGAGCTACCTCATTAAAACCAATGTTTTGTGCGGTGAGCTTAGGCGCAGCAGCAATTACTGCAGCGTGTTTAATTCTGTCAGGGAAATCGATATTCCATTGTAAGACTTGCATGCCACCTAGGCTGCCGCCAATAACAGCTAGCCAGCTATCAATATTAAGTTTGTCTGCGAATCGTGCCTGACTTTCAACCCAGTCTTTGACAGTAACAATGGGGAAATCAGGGCCATAAGGTTTGCCTGATTCAGGGTTAATGCTTGTTGGGCCGGTTGAGCCTTTGCAGCCACCGAGATTATTGGGACAAACGACAAAGAAATGGTTGGTATCGATAACCTTACCTGGACCAATACAGGTTTCCCACCAGCCAGGTTTCCGATCTTCCATACTGTTATAGCCAGCCGCGTGATGATCAGATGACAGCGCATGACAAATCAGGATTGCATTAGATTTATCAGCATTGAGTTCGCCGTAAGTTTCGTAAACAAGGTCATAGGTATCGAGCGTGCGTCCACAGGCAAGCGCAAGCGGTACATCAAAGTGCATTGTTTTGGCTGATACGAGTCCAACGGAATTTTCCGGGATTGTGTCCGGCATGGCTGTTAACTATCTATGACTAACGAGAGTTAATAGTCTAAAGATACCCGAGGCAACTGACAAGGTATTAAGTCAAATGACTAAGAGGCATCAGCAGCTGTTTGCTTGTTATCACTCACCGGTGGCACAAAAGGTCGTTTAACCACTTCTAACATGAGATTAATGGCTGAAATTTGTTGTTCAAGATCTTGTAAGGTGACTTCAAGCTCGGCAATACGTGCTTCTAATGTATCGCGCGATTGGCTGATCTTTCTTAGTGTCAGTAAACGTTTTTCAATATCCAGCTTATGCTCTCTGATTTGTGCCTTAAGTGGATTGATAATTTCTTTTGCCCAGCGATTAGCTTCTTGATTGGCATTGAAGAAAATATTACGTGCTTTACTGACCATTGAGATAAAGAATTTTTTCACCACAAAGCTTTGTTCGGTCATGGTAGTGACTGGGCTCTTACGGAATAATTCGGCTTCCCGGTAGAGCAAATTCAATTCGCGTTGGAAGCGATTAGTGGTAAACAGTGCTGGTTTAACATCTCTAAAACCGTGTTCTTTATGAAATTTATGATAAATAGCACGAACCAGTTTATGGCTTTCCATTGCTTGAGTCGATGCTGCATCCATTGTTTCTGCCATGCTATCAAAAAAATCTTTCATACCGTTTTTCATACCAACGGTTGTCCAGCTTCCAGACATAGATTTGCGTGTGCTGGCAACAAGCTTATCGACAGCGGCAAGATCAAGGTGTTCAAGTAGTTTGTAGTTATAGCTGTCTAAAATACGACGACCTTTCTTTAAGCCTTCAAGATTTTTGTTGTAAACAATTTGTTCACCGCGGGTTTTCTTCAGTAAATGCATAATTACATCGGCATTTTTACCACAGAGTGATTGCAATTCTTCACGTTGGCTTAAGGTAGAGTTAATTCGGTCAACCAAAGTTTGTTTATCTGTATTAATCATATTACTGATTTCAGAAATAACATTTTGGCTAATAATATGGTGTTTTTCAGGGATAATATCGCGGCATAGGGCGTGTTCAAGCTTATTGATTCCGCTATTGGCAAGTAAAATATCATCGCCTTTAACTTTGGCAAGCAATGCTTTTTGTGCCGAGATAGGGAAAATATTTTCAATCGGGATTTGTAATTCTTCAGATGTTTTTTTACATTGTGATTGAATACTTATGTTAATCGCTTCTTTATTTTGTAATTCATCCCAAAGTGTATCAATTTTGTTAAGCACCACAAGTAAGCCTTTCTTATGGCTTACCCGATAACTACTAATGTGGTGTTGCCACATTTCCATGTCAGATTTAGTTACACCAGTATCAGCTGCGAGTAAAAACAACACGGCTTGCGCATTAGGCAGCATATTTAAGGTGAGTTCTGGTTCCGCACCTAATGCATTGAGTCCCGGTGTATCAAGTACGACTAGACCTTGTTGTAACAGTGGGTGAGGGAAATTAATTAATGCATGACGCCATTTTGGAATTTCGATATGGGTTGTCGGAATATCTTGAGAGGCTAAATGCAAGAATTCTTTTTCATCATAAAGTCCTAGTTCCCGTGCACGCTCTACAGGAACCCGTTTTGTGCGTGTTACTTCACTGAATGCTTCAGCAAGTGAATCGGCTGACTCAGGATCAAGGTGGATATTGGTCCATTCAATCGGTTCTTTTTTGTATTCGGCAATACTGTATCTGTTTAGGCGTGTCTCGATGGGGAGTAATCGTATGTATGGGCGATCCTCTTTATCATCAAAGAAAATTTCAGTTGGACACATGGTTGTGCGGCCTGCTTGTGATGGTAGTAAGCGGCGTTTGTATTGTGAGAAAAACAGGGTATTGATGAGTTCAGTTTTGCCTCGTGATACTTCAGCGACGAAGGCAACCGTGATTTTGTCCGACTTTAAGGCTTCAATGGTTTCATAGATGCGAAGGTCATTTTCAGCATCATTGAGATCGTTATCTTCTAACCAGTCAAGATACGACTTAATTTCACGGATCAGATCGTTTTTCCATTTTGCATAGGCTTCGATCTGCAGCATCAGCTCATTGTTAGGCATTTCTCTAACTCCAAAGTGCGGTAAAAAACCGCTAACATCATGAATATATTATATTTTTATTGGTTCCAAACAGTGAGCTTGTTCACAATTCAGAACATCCGATGCTATAAGTTATAGACGATTTTGGTGAAATTGCAGTGTTTTTAGGGATTTTTCAATCAAATTTAACAGATTTAATGCCGGGTAGTAGCTGTTGAGGTGAGTGAATTAGTAGGCGTTTTTCACGGTTGTGGGCACCACTAATAATCTCAACTTTGCTGGTGGCAACGGCGAAGCTTTTAGCAATAAATTTACACAGCGCTGAATTAGCTTTGCCATCAACCGGTGGCGCAGTGAGTCGAACTTTGAGCTGATTACCCTGAACACCAATAATTTCATTACGTGAAGCTTTGGGTTGTAGACGTACGCACAAAACGAGATCTTGGCCTTGCCAGTGATAATAGTAGTCGCTCAATATGCTGCTCTTACTTACATTAATGACATCAGTATTCTTGGGAATCCAAGTGCAAAGGACAGCTCTTGTAGGGGTGGCATGATTAGCATTCGAGCGACAACTAACACCAGTGAAGCAACTAAGACAGAAAAATCCATCATCCCGACAGGAGGAATGAGTCTTCGTATAGGCCGAAGTAGTGGAGCAGTAATACTGCTTATTAGTGCGGTGACGGGATTGTAAGTACCTGCCGCAACCCAACTTAGAACCGCTAGAATGATTAAGCTGAAAAGATAAATATAAAGCAGTAACGAAACAAGTTTAGTGATACTTGCCATGAGTAAACCGGCGATACCGATTGAGCCAAGATTACCACCAATAAGAAGTATCATAATAATGATGGTGAGGGTCTGTAAAATAAGCAGTAATACTAATGAGGCAATATCAATACCCCCCCAGCCAGGAATCAGGCGTCTTAGTGGACGCAGCGGAGGATTGGTTATTTTAACTAGAAATTGTGAAAAGGGGTTATAGAAATCAGCCCGAACGATTTGCAATAAAAGACGCAGCATTACCACGAGAATGTATAAGCCGAATATAGTGTCGACAAGAAAAATAATCGGGTTGAGTAAATAATCATTACCCATGGGTAGAACTCCTAAAAATTGATTGGGTTAATCGCTACTACCAAGTTGATCGGCGAGTTCAGCGGCACGATCGCTGGCGGCTTGCAGGGCTTCCATGAATAAGGTTTCAAGACCACCTTCTTTTAATTTTTCTAGCGCGCGTTCTGTGGTGCCACCGGGAGAGGTGA
>JALTKP010000167.1 GCA_027078075.1 Gammaproteobacteria bacterium
TTCTCGCCAATTCGAGGAAACCCAAGGTTATGTGTAGTGACCATTTTAATTATTACTCCAATTGCATTGATTGATGACGCATTGTATTCTTGCTGAATAATGAGAAAAAGTGATATTAATCGAGCAACCCATGAGATATATTCATAATGATTGAGCATAGCCATTTAAAGATAATCCAAGCATTAGACATCAATGGCACGCTGACAGAAGCCGCTAATAGCCTTTGTTTAAGTCAATCTGCACTATCACATCAGATACGCTATTTAGAAAAGAAGCTCTCAATTAGCTTGTGGCAGCGCGAGGGGCGAACACTGCGGCTGACGCAGGCAGGAAGGTTGTTATTAGATACAGCACATCAAGTTTTACCGGTTTTATTGCAAACAGAACGTACCTTAAAGTCATATAGTGAAGGGCAACAAGGTATTCTGAGAATAGGCGTTGAGTGTTATCCCTGTTACGAGTGGTTAACAGGCGTTATCGGCACCTTTCTTAAGGAATTACCGGATGTTGAGATAGACATCATAAACAAGTTTAAATTTTCTGGCCTAGAGGGTCTGCTAAATCATCATATTGATGTGCTGATTACGCCAGATCCCGTTAGAAGGAAGGAAATCAAATATATTCCCTTAGATGAATATGAAATGGTATTAGTTGTTTCAGAACAAAACCCATTAGCTAAACTTAAAAGACTCGATGCAGAACACCTTTCTGATGAAACCTTATTGACCTTTCCTGTTCCACAAGAGCGCTTAGATATTATGTCGCAATTTATGACACCCGCTAATATATTTCCGAAACAATTGAAAGAAATTGAATCAATTGATCTTATGATACAAATGACATCGCTCAACCGTGGCGTTTGTGTATTACCAGAGTGGCTGGCTAATAATTATTGTAAAAAAATGTCATTAAAGAAAATTCGTATTGGTAAGAAAGGCATTCATAAAGAACTATTGATCGCATTAAGGGTAAATGATCAAGACATACCTTATCTGAAGAGATTTATTA
>JALTKP010000168.1 GCA_027078075.1 Gammaproteobacteria bacterium
CTAACGAGAACAATAAAATCAGTACCAATGACAAAATCGCCCGCACAATTTGAAACTCATACGCCAATGATGCGTCAATATTTGACCATTAAGGCAGAACATCCTGAGACCCTGTTGTTCTACCGTATGGGTGATTTCTATGAGTTGTTCTTTGACGATGCGCATCGTGCCGCTAAATTACTCGACATCACCCTCACCCACCGAGGCAAAACCAATGGCGAACCAATCCCAATGGCAGGTGTGCCCTACCATGCGGCAGATAATTATCTGGCACGCTTAGTTAAACTCGGTGAGTCGATTGCCATTTGCGAACAAATTGGTGATCCCGCCACCAGCAAAGGCCCAGTTGAACGCAAAGTGATGCGGATTATCACGCCTGGCACGGTGACAGAATCGGCATTACTCGACGATAGACAAAATATCTTACTGGTAGCAATACATCGTCAAGGGAAAGATAGCAAACAACGCTTTGGGCTGGCTTCACTTGATATGAGTAGTGGTCGTTTTTGTATTTCGGAACTTGAATCAGAAACAGAACTTGCTGGTGAGTTGCAACGCTTACAGGCAGCCGAGATTTTAGTGGAAGAAACCTCTTCGCTTGCTACTACATCAAACCAACAAGCCTTAGCCCCGTGGTATTTTGAATTCAGTACCGCGCATCGCCAACTTTGTGAACATTTTTCAACCAATGATTTGCACAGTTTTGGTTGTGAAGATCTTAAAGCAGGTATTTGTGCTGCCGGTGCGCTACTGCAATACGTGCGTAATACCCAACGTAGCCAATTACCGCATATTCGTTGTTTACTAACTGAATCGCTGCATGACAGTGTTGTGCTTGATGCTACTACACGCCGCAATCTTGAGATTGATACCAATTTATCTGGTGGTGAAGAACATACATTACGGCACTTGATGGATAACACCGCCACTGCAATGGGCAGCCGCTTAATGCAAACTTGGCTTAATCGCCCTTTGCGTGATCATGCCATACTCAACAAGCGTTATGCCGCAGTAAGTGACTTACGTATTAACACACACTACGGTAAGCTTGCTGAAATTTTAAAGGGTATGGGTGACTGCCAACGCATTCTTGCGCGTATTGCGTTGCGAACTGCGCGTCCACGTGATCTCTCTACCTTACGCGATAGTTTAACTTTATTACCAGCATTGAAAAAAACGCTTAAAGACTTACCCAATTTATTAAGCGATATTCAGTCCGACATTGATCCGCACACAGATTGCCAACAGTTATTAACCAAAGCTGTTGTTGAAACCCCACCGGTTGTTTTGCGTGATGGCGGTGTGTTGCGTGATGGCTACGACAAAGAACTCGATGCGCTTCGTCATACCAGTGACGATGCTGAACAATACTTATTAGATTTAGAAAAGCGTGAGCAGCAACGCACGGGGATTTCAACATTAAAGGTCGGTTACAACCGCGTGCATGGTTACTTTATTGAACTGGGTCGTGGTCATGCCGATAAAGTACCCGCCGATTATCAGCGCCGCCAAACACTCAAAGCCAGTGAGCGTTACATAATTCCCGAGCTCAAAGCTTTTGAAGACACTGTGCTGAGCAGTCGCGAACGATCATTAGCACGTGAGAAAAAACTTTACGCTGAACTAATTGAACATATTGCCGAAGAGCTCGAACCACTACAAACCACTATCAACGCCGTAGCGATGCTGGATGTATTACAAAATCTGGCTGAACGCTCTGAGTCACTCAACTTCTGCTCGCCAGAGTTGAACAGCGACAATGTCATTGATATTCGTGGTGGCAGACATATTGTGGTTGAACAAGCGATCAATGACAGTTTTATTGCCAATGATGTGCTGCTAACGCGCGAAAGACGTAGTTTAATTATCACCGGCCCCAATATGGGTGGTAAATCGACCTACATGCGTCAATTAGCACTGATCTTAATTCTTGCTCACATTGGTAGCCATATACCCGCAACTTCAGCGAAGATAGGCACAATTGACCGTATTTTCACTCGAATTGGTGCGTCGGATGACTTAGCCGGTGGTCGTTCTACCTTTATGGTCGAAATGACTGAAACCGCCAACATTCTCCATAATGCTACCGCACAAAGCCTGGTACTGATGGATGAAATAGGTCGAGGAACGAGTACCTATGATGGATTGGCACTCGCTTGGGCATGTGCAGAACGTCTTGCTGCCACCGATGGTCCTTACACTCTGTTTGCGACCCACTACTTTGAACTCACTGAACTCGCTGAAGAACAAGAAGGCATGCAAAACATCCACTTTTCTGCCGCAGAACACGCCCAAGGCATTGTTTTTCTACACGAAATACAAGATGGTGCAGCAAGCCGCAGCTATGGTTTACAAGTTGCTGCACTTGCTGGTCTGCCCGAGGACGTACTTAAAGTAGCACATCAGCATCTACAAAGATTAGAGAATAAACCTATTGTTAAACATGAAGCTACAGCAATTGTGACGAATGAACTTGAACAAGCCCTTATCGCTATAACGCCCGATGATTTGTCACCAAAACAAGCGCTTGAAGCGCTATATCAGCTTAAATCACTTTTAAATCCAAACTAATACTCAGCTTACTTTCAATATTAGCAGTATCTTATTGAAAATCTTCACAAATCCTACCTTAGTAATACTAAAGTTTAGTGACCTTGTTGCCGATAACCGAAATTAAGACTGAATGGTCATATTTCTCATTCTCGGATAAGAAGGTTTATTGTGAAAATACAAATACTTGCAAAATTACCTTTGCGATATAAGTTTGTCGCTATTGCCTTTACTGGCATGCTAATGATTGCACTCACCATGGGAATTGCTAACAAAGTATCATTAGCCGCAGCAGAACAACACTTCAACACCGAACAACTCTCAATTCAGAAAACACTCTGGCAACGTATTGTACGAACCCAGTTTGAACAACTAGAAATTGGCACTAGTAGTATGCGGCGAGAACAAGTTTTACCCAGAGCACTTGCAACTAAAGATTACGATTTACTCGAAGAAAGAGCCGAACAAGTATTTGATCGATTACGAGGAGCAGGCATTCTCCAGCATTTTCAAATTACAACACTCGATGGTGTTGTTAAGTACCGTTCTGATGAAGATGATATTGATCACAAAACAAAAATGCATGTCGTGAAAACAGCTATTAATAATAAGGGCATCTATAAAGATATCGAAATTGAAAGTGATGGTGAATTAAGTAGCATTATCGCCTTTCCTCTTTTTGCAAGTGGTGACTTGGTTGGAACCGGTGTTTTTATAAAAAGCATGCAAGAAGCTGTTGAAATTTTTTCCAAAGAAAACCAACTGGATACTTTTATTGTAACGGCTGATGGAAAACTGTTACATAATACAAATGAGTCTTTATTTAATCAGTTAAAATTAACACTACCTCCACTTGGTGAAAGCTCAGTTAAAACTCACAATGTGGAGAATCAATATCTATCTGTTTCAATACAAGCGATTAGTAGCAACAATAACAAACCGCTTGCGCATATTGTTACCGCGAGGAATATCACAGAAAGTTATTTATCAGAACGTAATACCCAGTGGGTAATCTACGCGTCAATTACTGCAGGCATACTTCTAATTGCCATTATTCTTTCATACTACATTCTTTATTCATTAAAACCGCTCAACCAATTACTTAACACGGTTTACAAAATGCGTGCTGGCGACACTTCCGCTCGTATGATAATTGATCGTGATGACGAAATAGGAAAATTGGGTATCGAATTCAATAAAACAGCTGATGAGATGGTTGATAGCCTTAATAGAGAAATGATTAGCAAGGAAGATCTTGAAGGAAAAATTTCCTTATTACATGAAACTGTACAACAAATTGCAAAAGGTAATTTAAGTGCAGAAGTCATGGCCTTCTCTGGAGATGAAGGTATTGATAAATTGGCATCAGGTATTCAATCTATGATTGATAGCCTTAACAAATTGGTTTCTCAGGTACAACAATCAGGGATACAAGTAACCAGCTCAAGTACTGAAATTGCCGCAACAGCAAGAGAACAGGAAGCTACCGTAACGGAACAAGCCGCAACAACGAATCAAATCATGGCCACAGCCACTCAAATTTCGGCAACCAGTCGTGAACTTGCATCAACCATGCACGAAGTCGCTGAAGTCGCTGACAAAACCACTATCTCGGCAAATGATGGCCAAGATGCGCTTGCCAACATGGAAAACACCATGATGCAAATGAACAATGCAACCGCGTCGATTACTTCAAAACTCGCCGTGCTCAGCGAAAAAGCTGCCAATATTAATACCGTCGTTACAACCATTACCAAAGTCGCAGACCAAACCAATCTGCTCTCACTTAATGCCGCCATTGAAGCTGAAAAAGCCGGTGAATATGGTTTAGGCTTTGCCGTCGTCGCAACAGAAATTCGTCGCCTCGCCGACCAAACAGCCGTGGCCACGTGGGACATCGAACAAATGGTTAAAGAGATGCAGTCTGCTGTCTCCGCCGGTGTTATGGGAATGGATAAGTTTTCTGAAGAAGTAACACGTGGTGTTGACGAAGTTCGTCAAATCGGTGGCCAACTTGCACAAATCATTGAAGAGGTTCAAACCCTTACTCCGCGTTTCGATGCGGTTAATGAAGGTATGCAATCTCAGTCACACGGCGCTCAGCAAATCTCTGATGGTATGGTGCAGCTTAATGAAGCAACACAACAAACGGTTATATCGCTGAAACAATCGAGCACATCAATAGAATCATTAAAAAATGCAGCTCAAAAATTACAAAACGGCGTATCACAATTTAGAGTTAAGTAGAAAAGGAATATCATGAAGCTATTTAAAACGTCCCTACATCTATCAACAAAGAAAAAAATGTATGCAGGCTTTGCAACCGTTCTAGGTATTATGTGCATTGTTGTCATTGTTGTTCTTATCAACTTACTGCAAGCACAAACGCAAATAAAAACACTAACACATGATATACAACCTACAACAATTGCCTCAATAAAATTATCTACCGACATACAGAAAGCCATTGCCCAATTAGGGTTTTACATGCTTAGCAAATCGGTTACTCATAAAAAAGCATACTTAGAAAAATTAGACTCTGCCAAGGCATCATTAAAAAAATTATCCTCTGAGCATCATATCAGCAAAGACAAAACCTTATTAAATGCTATTAAAGAAATACAAAAAAATATTGATTTACTTACCAAGTCGCAAGATAGAATTTTCAGCATTACTGAAACATTTGAAAAGAACTACCCCGCTTCCGATTACTCTGTTGAAAACATCAATCCTGTTAGCCAGCAAATACTGGCAAATTTGCAAGTCGCATTAGAATCAGAAATGAATAACTCTGATAGTGAACCAAAGATCTATTTCGTCAATACTGTGCAAGATATGAGATACGCATGGTCAAGGGTAATGAGTGAGCTACGAGCTTTCCTTGGTTTTCATGCAAAATCCAGTTTACTTGCATTAAATGACAATCTGGTAAATTTTGAAGAAATGTTAAGCAAACTAAAAGAACAACATTCTTCTGAATTCACTTTTGAACAAGAAGATGCTTTAAATGCTTTTGACGATCTCATTCCTATGTTTAAAAAGCATTTCGCCGTAGTTGAAAAAATACACTTAAGTGATGAATGGCGTCAGGATGCATGGCTAATTAAAACTGAAATTGGCGGTCTGGTAAACAAGATAAATTCCAATCTTGATGTTCTTGTTAATAAAACACGAAATCAGAGTAATGAATACGCAAGAGGCCTTACATCTAATACTGGCTCAACAATATATATCGTCGTAAGCCTGCTTCTTATCGCAATTGCAGCAATTGTTTCGATGGTATGGCTTTTAACAACACAAATAATTCGTCCTATGACCAGTGCGGTAGATAATAGCTTAATCAAGATCAATGACATTATGACCATGATGTCAGATACACCTGATGCTAACGTCAGGCTCGAGACATCAGATGATGAAATAGATAATGTAGAAAAAACACTTTCCGTGATGACAGATACGCTCGCTGAAATGGCGGAGAATCAAGTTGCTGGAACCAGCGTGTTAAAGCTTAAGATTCAACGTATTAGTGACGTTGTTTCAAGAGCCGCAAATGGGGATTTAACAGGACAATTAAATCAATTCGATGGTAAAGAAAATATTGATACATTAGCGATGGGCATACAATCTATGATTGATGGCCTTAATAAACTGGTTTCTCAGGTACAACAATCAGGGATACAAGTAACTAGCTCAAGTACTGAAATTGCCGCAACAGCAAGAGAACAGGAAGCTACCGTAACGGAACAAGCTGCCGCAACGAATCAAATCATGGCCACAGCCACTCAAATTTCGGCAACCAGTCGTGAACTTGCATCAACCATGCACGAAGTCGCTGAAGTCGCTGACAAAACCACTATCTCGGCAAATGATGGCCAAGATGCGCTTGCCAACATGGAAAACACCATGATGCAAATGAACAATGCAACCGCGTCGATTACTTCAAAACTCGCCGTGCTCAGCGAAAAAGCTGCCAATATTAATACCGTCGTTACAACCATTACCAAAGTCGCAGACCAAACCAATCTGCTCTCACTTAATGCCGCCATTGAAGCTGAAAAAGCCGGTGAATATGGTTTAGGCTTTGCCGTCGTCGCAACAGAAATTCGTCGCCTCGCCGACCAAACAGCCGTGGCCACGTGGGACATCGAACAAATGGTTAAAGAGATGCAGTCTGCTGTCTCCGCCGGTGTTATGGGAATGGATAAGTTTTCTGAAGAAGTAACACGTGGTGTTGACGAAGTTCGTCAAATCGGTGGCCAACTTGCACAAATCATTGAAGAGGTTCAAACCCTTACTCCGCGTTTCGATGCGGTTAATGAAGGTATGCAATCTCAGTCACACGGCGCTCAGCAAATCTCTGATGGTATGGTGCAGCTTAATGAAGCAACACAACAAACGGTTGAATCATTAAGACAATCTAGCCATTCAATTAATACTCTAAAAGATGCTGCCCACAAATTACAAGATGGCGTATCACAGTTTAGAGTACAACGAGGCTAGCATGCTCTTACTCAGCTTCAACATAAACGACGATAAATACGTGATAGATACACGCAATATCATTGAAGTAACAACGCTGGTACGCCTTAAGAAGTTACCCGGTTCTATAAAGGGTATCGCTGGGTTACTTAACTACCATGGCACATCCGTACCTATTATCGATATTAGCCAGTTATGTGACAAACAGGTTCAACAAAACACTTTAACTACTCGAATAATTATTGTTAATTACACTGACAACCGCCTTATTGGGATTAAAGCAGAAAATGTAACTGAAACCATTAGAATAAATGAGAATGATTTTGAATCTACAGGTATAAACATTAATGAAAATAAATTCCTCGGTGATGTTGCCGAAATTGATAATCGTTTTTTACAGCTAATCAATATTGATCAGCTGCTTAACGATCAAATTCGTGAAAGCTTATTCCCTAAAAACGATAAAGTAGTAGGCGAATAATCAATGTCTCGTCTTATTATTGCAGAACGTTTAAAAGATGCCATGGGACTACATGCTCCTACGGTTGGGATGATGACCATCTCAAGTGCAATAGATAGTCGAATGAGAGCATGTACAATTGAAAATGATGCACATTATCTTGCACATTTAATGTCTACCCCTAATGAGATGAAGGAACTGATTGAAGAAGTTCTTATCCCTGAAACATGGTTCTTTAGGGAAAATCAACCTTATGAATATGTATTAAAGTATTTCAAAGAAGCTCCTAATAAAAAGATAAATATATTAAGCATTCCTTGTTCAACTGGAGAAGAACCATATTCAATAGCAATGATGCTAATGGATAATCATATAAGTGTAGATTTATTTAATATTGACGCTGTCGACATAGGCGAGAAAAATATTGCAAAAGCCAAAAAAGGTCAATATAGAAAAAACTCTTTTCGTGCAGAAGATCTAAGCTTTATGGATAAATATTTTCATGAAGAAAACAACCTATTTAACCTTGCTGGATTTGTTAAGAATAAAGTGACATTTCATTGTAACAATGTACTAAGTGAGTCATTTGATCTTGGTGTTTCACACTACGACATTATATTTTGTCGAAATCTACTTATCTATTTTGATACAGATACACAGCTTAAAATGTTTTCAACATTAGACCGAATGTTAAAGCCTGAAGGAATTTTGATTATTGGGCATGCAGAAACGATACAAAACTCTAATGGGCTATTCGTACCTGCTATAAATTCAAAATCATATGTATATGTAAAAAAAGACAATCTTGATAAATCACTCCCTCATATACAAAAAACCAGAAGGACAATGTCAACTAACATACCTAACAAAAAAAGCAAAGAACAGCCAAGAGCAAAGCCGTTTTCTTCATCTATAAAAAACGAGATAAACCCTCAAAATAAATCTAGTAACACAAAAAGAGTTAGTAATGAAAACCTAGACCTTGCCTTCAAATTGGCCGATGAAGGAAAACTTGATGATGCACTAAATATATGTAATGAATTTATTGATTCTCATGTAGAGAGTTCAAAGGCGTATTATCTATCAGGTGTTATACATGACACAAAAGGCGATCAAGACAAGGCAAACCGATTACTTCACAAAGCAATCTATCTTGATCCTAATAATGTTGAGGCTCTTGTGCACTTATCATTACTAGCAGAACAACGTGGTGAGATTAATGAGGCAAATCGTTACAAAGAACGCGCTCAAAGAGTGCAAAAAAGGCAGTCTGCATGATTGTTAATTCAACAAAAATAGATGATTGCTGGAATACAATTGGTGTATGGAGTCACTGTGATAACAAGTGTGACCGACTCGATAAAGTTATTCATTGTTATAACTGTGACGTTTACTCGGATGCGGGTAGATCTCTCTTAAACAGAACAACACCTGATGGGTATGACGATGAATGGGCCGATGTATTAGCAATTGAAAAAGTTACCAAAAATAAAAACACAATGTCTGCAGTCGTTTTCAGGCTTGGTGCGGAATGGCTGTCACTACCCGTTAAAATGATTAATGAAATCACTCTACTACGGAATATTTATGATATTCCACATAATCTAAATAAAAAAATTCGTGGCATGGTAAATATCAGAGGTGAGCTTATTATATGCATGTCATTAGGCTATCTATTGGGTGTAGATAAACCAGAAGACGATCTAATAGATGAGGAACGTCCTATAAATAGACTTATTATGATAAAAGAACGAAGTGGGTATATCGTTTTCCCTGTTAGCGAAATTGATGGAATAATTAATTATGACCCTGAAAAGCTATCTCCTACACCTGACACAGTCAAAAATTCTAAGCTTAATTTTATAAATGGTGTAACCACACTAGATAACAAAACAATCGGTTGTATAGACCATAATACCCTGCTTGATAATATAGCGAGTACTCTAAAATGAGTAGCTCGTCATATAACCCTGCATCAGACCCAGCAATGATGGAATTGTTTCGACAAGAAGCAGAATCACATACAAAAATGCTTACCTCTGGATTGCTGGATTTAGAAAAATCCAATAATGATAAAGATGTTTCCGAACAACTCATGCGTTCAGCTCACTCTATAAAAGGTGCGGCACGAATGGTTGGTATCGACATTGTGGTTACCATTGCTCACGCGATGGAGGATTGTTTTGTTGCAGCGCAAAATAGTGAAATTGAACTTTCTGCAAAGTGCATTGATGTGCTCTTAACAGGTGTCGACACAATCAGTGATATTGCTGAAGGAAAAACTAACACCCTAAACGAATCAGAGATTAATAAACTTGTTTCCGACTTTGAAGCAATTAAGTCTGGCGAGTATTCAGCAGAAGATAAATTAGAAGCCCAATTAGATGAAAGCAAGAATCAAGATATAAACCCTATGTTGTCATTGTTTCAATCAGATGCGAAAAGTATTTTATGCTCTATGCAGGAAACTCAATCTGCACATCAAGAAAATATTACAGATAATGACACTATACAATCCTTGAATAACAACCTGCATACAATGAGCGGTGGTGCAAAATTATGTGGTGTCATTCATATACACCAATTATGCAAAGCGATTGAAAAAAGAATCAATACTGAGCTTGATGAAAACGGCAGCATTAACATATCCGACGGTTCTGCAATAGCAACCGCAATAGATGCAATAAATAACGCTGTACAATCATCAGTAGAAGATAAAAACACTTATCACCTCCTCGATATTGCTAATACATTAAAAGAAGATATAAACCCAACGGAACAAGTCATAGCTGTTTCTGAACCTAAAGAAAAGACACAAGACGCGCCTACAAATCAAAACACAGATTACTCAATAAAAATCAGTACGCAGCGTCTTAATAGATTGGTTGGACTTGCTGGAGAAAGCGTTGTTGAATCGCGTTGGGTTAGATCACATGCCGATTCTATGTTGGTGTATAAAAGACGTCAATCTGAAATAATAAATGCCCTCGACAACCTTCGTAACTATCTTGATGAATCACAAGCGGCTGAGCATATCATTGAACTATTTAGTGATATCCAGAAACGTTCTAATGAAGCCAGATCATTTCTAGGTGAACGACTAAGTGAATTAGATGAGTATGACAGGAGAGTAACTGGGCTTTCTGAAAGACTAAACCACGAAGTGCTGCAAACAAGAATGCGTCCGTTCTCTGATTGTACACATGGCTTCGATCGTATGGTACGTGATTTAGCTCGCTCTCTCGATAAGAACATCGAATTAAAAATAATTGGTAACAACACACAAGTAGATAGAGAAATACTATCTAGAATTGAAGCGCCACTAAATCATATTATACGAAATTCAATTGACCATGGCATAGAAACAAAATCTGAACGAATTAAAGCAGGCAAGTCAGACCAAGCAACTATTAAGATAGAGGCCTCTCACAACATGGGAATGCTTTCCATCTCGATATCTGATGATGGTCATGGGGTAGACATGAATCTACTCCGCAAACGTATTATTGAGCGAAAATTGTCTAATACTGAAATGGTCAAACATCTTAACGATGCCGAACTTTTAGATTTTCTTTATTTACCAGGGTTTAGTACCCGTAGTGATGTAACAGAAATATCAGGTCGAGGCGTCGGTCTAGATGTTGTGCATAGCACAATTCAAGAAATGCGCGGTCAAATTAGAACCACCTCTGAATTTGGTAAAGGCATACGTATTCAACTTCTGTTACCACTAACACTTTCTGTTATCCGTAGTTTATTAGTAACAATTGGTGGGCAAGCCTATGCATTTCCTCTTGCTAGAATAGAATCAATACATACCTTAAAAAGAAGTAGTCTAAAAACCCTAGAAGGTAAACAATACTTCACGATCAATGACAAACATATTGGACTTATCGATTCTGCTCAAGTATTGGAAGTAAACGAAGTACAGGATAGTGGTGATGAAATCCCTGTTATTGTTCTAGGTGATCGTCAGAATAGTTATGGGCTTGTAGTCAAAAACTTTATTGGCGAACGCGATATCGCCGTTCACTTACTCGACCCTAGGTTAGGTAAAATTAAAGATATCAGTGCTGCCACCTTGCTTGAAAATGGTGAGCCCGCTTTAATTGTAGATATAGAAGATATGATTCGTTCTATTGAAATTCTTGTTTCAGGTGAACGGCTTTCTAAAATTGGTCATCAGACACAATCTCTCGATACCACTTCTATGAAGCGCATTCTGGTAGTAGATGACTCAATTACTGTGCGTGAAGTAGAGAAAAAATTACTCGTCTCTCGAGGCTACCATGTAGACGTTGCTGTAGATGGTATGGATGGTTGGAATACCGTTCACAATACCCAATACGACCTGATTATTAGTGATATTGATATGCCTCGTATGAATGGTATTGAATTTGTAACTATGCTTAAAGCTGATCAAGAATATCGAAAAATTCCCGTCATGATCGTTTCCTATAAAGATCGCCAAGAAGACAGAGAAGCTGGGCTAAAAGCTGGTGCTGATTATTACTTAACTAAAGGTAGCTTCCATGATGAAAGTCTCATTGATGCTGTTATTGATCTTATTGGTGAAGCTGAATAATGCGTATTGCTATCACAAATGATAATCGTGCCAATAGAGTTGTTTTACAGCACATAATTAAACAGCATCCTCAATACAGCATCGCATGGACAGCGAATGATGGCCATGAAGCAATAATTAAATGCAAGAAAGATACACCTGACATTATTCTAATGGATATGATTATGCCTGAGATGAATGGTGTTGATGCCTGTCAGGCTATTATGGAAAACACACCGTGCGCCATAATCATTGTTACCGCGTCTGTAACCGGTAATGCAGCTATGATATTTGAAGCCATGAGTTATGGTGCTATAGATGTTGTTAAAACTCCCTTCTCTGATATTAATACTAATGCGGCTGAAACAGATGATTTGCTTAGAAAAATAAAAATTGTCTCCCGTCTGATAGAAACAAATTACAATAAAAACAAATTATCTACTGAAATAGAAACTAAAAACAATATAGATAAAAATAAAAATATATTAGTCATTGGTGCATCCACTGGTGGCCCAGGCGTGCTAGCTACTATTCTCCATAAATTGCCTGCTGACTTTCCTATTCCCGTTGTTATTATTCAGCATGTTGATAGTTCTTTTTCTAATAGCTTTGCATCGTGGTTAAATAAACAATCTTCACTTGATATTAGAATAGCTAAAGAAGGTGAATACCCCAAAGCAGGAACAGTGCTTGTAGCAGGTAAAAGCGATCATCTCATTATGACAACAAATGGAAAGCTAAGTTATAGCGAAGAACCAAAAGAACTTATTTACAAACCTTCGGTTGATGTGTTTTTTAATAGTGTTGTTAAACAATGGCAAGGTACCGTCATTGCAGCTTTGCTTACGGGTATGGGTAAAGACGGTGCAGAAGGACTTGCAAACATTCATAAGATGGGAGGCCACACCATCACTCAAACAAAAGATAGCTGTGCTGTTTATGGAATGCCAAAAGCGGCCGATGACATAGGTGCAGCAACTGAATCACTCGATCCTGAAGATATTGCCAACTCAATTATTAATATTATATATGGTTGAAAATAATATGGATAATATAAACCAACAAACAAATCACAACTCATCCAGAGCATTAAGCAAATGTATCGTCTTGCTTGTTGATGACCAGCCAATTATTGCTGAAGGAATTCGACGCATGCTTGCTGATGAAGGTGATATTGTTTTTCATTATTGCGAAGAACCCAGTCAAGCAATACAAATGGCTTCTGATCTTGAAGTGACAGTGATTCTACAAGATCTTGTCATGCCAGATATAGATGGCATGACACTAGTAAGATTCTTCCGTGCCAATATGCAGACTCGTAATATCCCTATTATTGTTTTATCTTCAAAAGAAGACCCACAAATTAAAAGTGATGCCTTTAGTAATGGTGCCAATGACTATTTAGTTAAACTTCCAGACCAAATAGAATTACTCGCTCGTATTCGGGCTCATTCAAAAAGCTATATTCACCAACTAGAACGTGATGCTGCATTCCAGGCTTTACGTGAAATGCAAAAGCAGCTAGAAGCTTCTAATAAGAAACTCCAAGAACTATCTTCTCTTGATGGCTTAACTGGAATTGCTAACCGTAGACAATTTGATGAGTCACTTGATAAAGAGTGGAAACGAGCCGCACGTAACGATCTTCCTTTATCATTAATTCTTATTGATATCGATTTCTTTAAACCATTTAATGATAACTACGGTCATCAGGCAGGTGATGATTGCCTAATTCGTGTCGCCAAAGCTTTACAAGAAACCATTGTCCGCCCTACTGATGTCATTGCTAGATATGGTGGTGAAGAATTTACCGCAATTTTGCCTGATACCAATGCAGAAGGTGCTGCTGTTGTTGCTGAGAAACTACGCATCGCAATTGAGTCTCTTAATATAAAACATGAACACTCTAAAGCAGCAGAGTATGTGACCATTAGTTTAGGGATTGCAGATAACCCAGGACTTGCCGATTTAGAGTCCTTAATCCATAAAGCCGATGAATGTCTCTACGAAGCAAAAGAATCGGGCAGAAATCGCTATATTATGGCAAGCAAAGATTAAGATCAGACTCGCCTGAAAAGGCATCTCAGGTTAGAATTGGTTATTAATTAGTAACCAATAGCCGACATTATGACATTCATCGTTACCGAATCCTGCATTAGATGTAAATACACTGATTGTGTTGAAGTTTGTCCCGTCGATTGCTTCCATGAAGGGCCTAATTTCCTCGTTATTGACCCAGAAGAGTGCATTGATTGCGCATTATGTGAGCCAGAATGCCCTGTTGAGGCTATTTTTGCCGAAGATGACCTTCCCGATGATCAATCAGAATTCATCAAACTCAATGAAGAATTATCACAACAGTGGCCAGTTATTGACAGCATCAAGCCGGCACCCGATGATGCCGACGAATGGCAGGCTGTCACTGACAAATTAAAATACCTCGAACGTTGAGCACCAACATAGAATCAGCCTCTATATGGCTATTGCCCTATCACAGTGACCCTATCGAAATACTGTGCCAGCAGTTAGTTGAGCAATTCAGTTCTCAACTACCTGATTTAAGCGGCATCAGTATCTTAATGCCAGATACGCATGCTGGCTCACGACTACGAAAAGTACTAACGCAACAAGCCAATAAGTCAGGCTTCTCAGCACTGCTTGGCCCTAATATTCAGAATCTAACGCAGTTTATTGAAAATACGCCTGTCGATCACACGCTTAATGTCTTACCCAAGGCAACCCGTGAATTGATGCTTGTTGAAGCCCTTCGTGACTATCCCGATTTATACGGCAAGAGCAGCCCTTGGCTATTAGCAGAAGATCTACTGCAACTCTTTGATGATTTGTCACAACAACAGAGCGCTTTGCCGGAAACATTAGAAGAATTCACCGCGCAAATTGAGCAAGCCTATGCTATTCCCGAAACAGAATCTGAAAATATCGAACAGCAACTTAGCCATGAAGCTAAATTAGTTCATACACTATGGCAGGCGTGGCAACAACAACTCAACGATGAGCAATGCATTGATCAGCAGCAACTCACGATTGAGAAACTTGCCAATTATACGCAGCCAGATGATGTGCAACACATTTTCTTAGTCGGCTTTACCCGTTTTAGCCCAGCTGAACAACAATGGTTTAATAAGCTGGCCTCTAAAGGCTCCGCAACACTTATTGTTCAGGGTAACCACAGTGTCAGCGACGACTACCACCCTGACCTTGCAATAAAAAACTTATTAGATAATAACAATCAAAATATTTTTAACTTAGCTAGCGACAGTAGTCATTATGATGAAACCATTGATGATATTTTTACCCATAATGATATCAATATCTCGCAACGTGCTAAATCAATGCAGGCAAACCACACCAGTAGCCCCTTAGAAAGCACCCTGTCCATATTAGCCGCTAATAATGCAGAGCAAGAAGCACTGGGTATTGAGTTACAAATACGCCAATGGCTGCATGAAGGTAAAAAGAATATTGCGGTGGTTACGCAAGATCGCCGTCTAGCGCGTCGATTAAGAGCCTTATTAGAGCGTTGCCAAATTCCTTTACGCGATTATTCTGGTTGGGCGCTATCAACAACCAGTGCTGCAGCCGCATTAGAACGCTGGCTAGAATGTATTGAGCAAGATTTTAATCATTTACCTTTAATTGATTTATTAAAATCATCGTTTGTTTTTACATCCATCGAAAAAGAACAACTGCTCTATAATGTTTATCGTTTTGAGCAAGATATTGTTCTTCACGAAAATATTGCCAGCAGTCTATACCGATACCAACGGCAAATAGAACGCCGCTCAAGACGTATTGATGAGCGCTGGACACAAAACGTTGCAGACGATCTTAAAGATTTACTCAATAACATTGCACAAGCAGCAGAGCCACTGCAAAGGCTACAACACGGCAACCATCAGCCCGGTGAGTTTGTCGATGCACTGCTTGCTAGTTTAGAAAGCATTGAAATGATAACGCTGCTTAATAATGATGCAGCCGGTCAACGCGTTATTGATGAAATACATTCAATGCGCCATGCCTTAAGTGACCGAGAATTCAGCATTAGCTGGTCTGAATTCCGTAATTGGTTAGGCCGAACACTGGAACGTTATAATTTTGTTCCTGATACAAAATCAACATCGGTACACTTACTGGATCTGAATGCCAGCCTTCTAAATCATTATGATGCCATTATTATTGCTGCCGCCGATGCTGAACACTTACCCGGTCGCCCCGCTGTTGCCGCATTCTTTAATGATGCTGTGCGTTACTCATTACAATTACAAACATCTGAACAATACTCTGTCTCGATGTACTACCATTTTCGTTGTTTGTTACATGCCGCGCCTAAAGTCTTGGTTACTTACACCGCCAATAATGATGGCAATACAAATTTAGCGAGTCCATGGATTGAGTGTTTACAGCACTACCACAGCATTGCATGGGGTAGCTCATTAGAAGAACAACAAATTCAACAGTGGCTTAATCACAATTATGCTGGTTACAGTACGCCAGACAAAGACAGTAAAACTGAACTGGTTCACCAATACCCCTCCATCAATTGTGAACAGGACTTACTGCCGCTTGATATCTCTGCCACGGCTTATCAGCAACTCATCGATTGCCCTTACCAGTATTTTGCAGCACGCTGCCTAGGCTTAAAGGCGACCGATGAAATGCGGATGGTACTAGAAAAAAGTGACTACGGCAGCCGAGTTCATAAATGTTTACAGGCTTTCCATACTGATATCGATAAGCTGCCCGGCCCTTTTACATCAGTGATAACAAAAGATAATCGGCAACAGGCAATACAATGCCTGAATGATATTTCACTGCAGCTATTCTCACATGATCTGGAAGACAACTTCCAACATCGTGGCTGGTTACAAGCATGGCAGCACATCATCCCTTTATATATAAACTGGCAAATGAAGCACCAAG
>JALTKP010000169.1 GCA_027078075.1 Gammaproteobacteria bacterium
AAAGATAAAGATCGTGATGCTTCTCTTGCGTTAGATGATGAGGAATTTTTAGCAGAATTGCAGCAACGTTTTGGTGGGCAGTTAGGTAAGTTTACCCATGTGGGTAAACGCATTGCATTTCCGTTAGCGTTGCGTCAGGCGCGTGAACATGTACGGGAAAGATTGGCGTTGATTGGTAATGCGGCGCATACGGTTCACCCGATTGCGGGGCAGGGTTTTAATTTGGGTCTGCGTGATGTTGCTGTGTTGGCGCAGGTGGTTGTTGAGGCGGCGCAGGCGGGTGAGGATATTGGTGAGTTGTCGGTATTGAAACGTTATGCGAAATGGCGTCGTCGTGATCATGTTCGGGTGCTTGGTTTTACCGATAGTATGGTGCGGTTGTTTTCAAATAATTTTGCACCGGTTGCGTTAGCTAGAAATTTAAGTTTGGTGGCAACAGATTTGTTTCCGCCATTGAAAAAGTTGATTACGCGTCAGGCGATGGGGTTGAGTGGGCGGTTGCCGAAATTAGCAAGAGGTTTAAAGTTGAGGTAAGTGTCTGTGACATTGTTGTAGAGTTAGAGGATTAGTGTCGTCATGTCTGGCACGCAAGCGGCTACACCTACTCGCTAATCGCCAGACATGACGACACTAATCCTCTTTTGAATTTTGATGTTGAGAATAGGTAGCATTACGAGAAAGTAAGCCGTCATTGCGAGGAGCGCAGGGACGCGGCAATCTTTCTTGGTTTAGCGTTGAATTATAGAGATTGCTTCGCGGTGCTCGCAATGACGAGAAAAAAGAGATACATAATGAATAAAGACTACGAAATAATTATTGTTGGTGCCGGCATGGTCGGTGCAACGCTTGCTTGTGCGTTGGGGCAGCAGGGTTTTCGTATTGCGGTTGTTGAGGCGATGAAGCCTAATTTTGATTGGTCTGCGGATAGTGTTGACTTGCGTGTTTCTGCGATCACGTGTGCTTCGCAAAAGATTTTTGAGAGTATCGGTGCTTGGGAAAAGATGGAGGCACAGCGGGTTTCACCGTATCGAGATATGCGGGTGTGGGATGCAACCGGCAGTGGTTCTATTCATTTTGATAGTGCTGATTTGGGTGTACCTTTGTTGGGGCACATTGTTGAAAACCGAGTGACGTTATATGCATTGCACCAACAATTAAATTCGCTAGAAAATGTTACGTTATTAACACCGGCAACGATTACTCGACTCGACATTGATAATGAAAAATCTCAAGTAACACTTGATGATGGAAGAACCATAACCGCAAGCTTAGTAGTTGCAGCAGATGGCAGCCGTTCTAAACTAAGAGAGTTGGCAGGGATTGAAACCACTGGTTGGTCGTATCATCAACATGGTGTGGTCGCGCATATCACGACATCGAAACCGAATCAGGAAACGGCATGGCAACGTTTTATGCCGGATGGTCCGTTGGCATTTTTGCCGCTTGCGGATGGCAGTAGTTCGATTGTTTGGTCGACTACACCAGAACACGCGGAGGCCTTGTTGGCACTGGATGACGCCGATTTTCTGGATGAATTACAAAGTAATTTCGGTGATTCTTTAGGTCGTATGTTGAGTTGTGGACCACGTGCGGCATTTCCGTTACGAATGCAACATGCGAAGGCGTATACGCTATTTAGGCTCGCATTATTAGGTGATGCTGCGCATACGGTTCATCCCTTGGCAGGGCAGGGTGTTAACTTAGGTTTAGCTGATGCTGCCAGTCTTGCAGAAGTTTTGGTGAATGCACGTCAGCAAAGAAAGGATATTGGAGCACACAAAGTTTTGCGCCGTTATGAACGTTGGCGCAAGGGTGAGAATCTCGCAATGATTGCGACGATGGATGGTTTTAAACGTTTATTTGGTTCGAAAAAACCAGCTATAAAATGGGTGCGCAATTTGGGGCTTGGTCTAACCAATAGCACCATGCCAGTAAAGAGTTTAATTATGCGTCAGGCAATGGGCTTGGAAGGTGATTTGTCGCGGTTGGCAAAAGGCCAACGCTTAGACGGAGAGCAATAAGTGTCATTACTTGATGTGATTGCGGTGATTATTTCACTGACGGCTATTTTTAGTTACGTTAACCACCACACGCTACGTTTACCTAATACCATTGGTGTGATGTTAATTGCATTGATGATGTCAGTCATATTACTGCTGGTTGGTTTGGTATATGAGCCGATTACGACACATGCATTGACGCTTCTAAATAGTATTGATTTTAATCGTACCTTGATGGATGGCATGTTGAGCTTTTTGCTCTTTGCCGGTGCCCTGCACGTTAACCTGGATGATTTAAGTAAACAGAAAGGTGTGATCGCCGTTCTTGCAACAGTAGGTGTGGTGGCTTCAACCTTTATTGTTGGTGGTTTTAGCTGGATGTTGTTCGGCCTGCTCGGAATTCAAATTAGTCTTGGTTATTGTCTTTTATTTGGCGCGCTTATTTCACCAACCGATCCGATTGCTGTATTGGGTATTTTGAAAAAGGCCGGTGTACCTAAATCATTAGAAACTAAAATTACCGGTGAGTCATTATTTAATGATGGTGTTGGTGTGGTGGTTTTTCTAGCGTTGTTTGGCATTGTTACGGTTAATCAGGAAGCAGATACGTGGCAGATTGCTTGGTTGTTTATTACTGAAGTTATCGGTGGCGGTTTGATGGGGCTTATTTTAGGTGGTATTGCCTACGCCATGTTACGTCGCGTGGATAATTATCAAGTTGAAGTGTTGATCACCTTGGCGTTGGTAATGGGGGGGTATGCTTTGGCTGGTTCACTGCATTTGTCTGGTCCGATTGTGATGGTGGTTGGTGGTTTGCTGATCGGTAATCATGGACGTCGTTTAGCGATGTCAGAAAAAACCCGTGAGCATCTGGATACTTTCTGGGAACTCGTAGATGAAATACTCAATGCCGTATTGTTTGTTTTAATTGGTCTTGAGGTGTTGGTATTAAGTAGTGATATGTCGAGTTGGATCGCCGCTTTGATTATGATTCCCTTGGTGTTGTCGGCGCGTTTAATTTGCGTCGCTGTGCCGGTTTCCTTAATGAAACTTAAACGTTCGTTTAGTCCCAATGCCATAAGAATAATGACTTGGGGTGGTTTGCGCGGCGGCATTTCAGTGGCGTTGGCATTGTCATTACCACTTGGAGCAGAACGGGATACTTTGTTAATTGCTACTTATGCGGTGGTTATTTTTTCTATTGTTGTCCAGGGTCTTACAATCCATAAACTCGTAAAACATTAATCGAGTGTTAATACCAACCAAATAAAGTTATAAATCGAAAGTGAGCACTTACTATCTTTGGTGTTTTAGCAATAAATACAGAAAAGCATCTTTAAGACTTGATTTATAAATGATAATCATTATCATTAGCATTCGTGAATACAGGTCTTAATATTGAGGGTAATGAAAATGAAGAAATTTTGGCAAGGCGGACTCGTCAGTTTATTACTGGCTGTAATGTTATCGAGCGCTGCGACAGTACAAGCTGAAGAGCTGATTGTTTACTCTGGGCGTAAAGATAAATTTATTAAACCTTTGATTGAGAAATTTACCGTACAGACGGGAATTAAGGTTGTGTTGCACAGTGCGAAATCTACCGCTTTACTGAATAAATTACGTATCGAAGGAAATCGAACCGTTGCTGATCTGTTTATTAGTAATGATGCAGGTAACTTGCAAATTGGTAGTGACTTAGATCTTTTTCAGCCAATTAATAAAGAAATTATTAGCATTATTCCTGACAACCTAAAGGCAAATGATGGTACGTGGGTTGGTTTATCTGCTCGTGCACGTGTTTTGGTTGTTAATAATAAAGCAAAAGATTTAGGTTTTGTAAAATCAGTATTCGATCTTGCCGATCCTCGTTTGAAAGGTCGTTTAGGTATTACTCATAGCAGTAATGGTAGTTTTATTGCCGGTGTCACCGTTTACGAGTTAAGCACTAGCAAAGAAAAAGTAACTGACTGGTTAAAAGGTATGAAGGAAAATGCGGGCAGTAAGTTATTTAGTAAACACAGCAAAATTGTTAAGGCAGTTGCGACAGGTAAAAAAGATATTGGTTTAGTAAATCACTATTATATTTATCGCCACCTTGCGAAGCACCCAGATGCTCCGATTAGTATTTTATTACCAGACCAAGGTAAAGATGGTATGGGTGTTGCCTGGAATGTTGCGGGTGTTGCTATGAGCAAATACACAAAGAAAAAACAATTGGCAGAAAAGCTTATTGCCTACTTTGTATCAGAAGAAGGTCAGGAGTTATTTGCCGGTGCAAACAGTGAATACCCAACCCGTATTGGTGTTGCAGCTGCGCCAGAAGTACCTGCAGCAGGTAGCTATAAGGTAGCAGATGTGCCCATGCGTGCTTTAGGAGCACACCGCATGAAAACATTGGATCTGCTCGACCATGTTGGTATGCCATAAATAATGAGATATTTTTATCAAGGTCGATTGCAGAGTTATTATGTCTGCGATTGAATACTCAATACCGGAAGAGTCGGCATGGCCACTTCGTATCTGGCAAGCATTGGTGCGTAAAGTTGGTTGGCTAGGGCTTATTGCTACGGGCATTGTCGCAATTGCGGCAGTGCCTTTAGTGTTTGTTATCTATAGTAGTAGTCAACTATCCCTTTCTGGTTGGCAGGCACTTTGGAGTGAACGCTTACCCGGTTTAATGTGGAATACACTTTCGCTTGCAGTGTTGGTTGCTATTGGCTGTTTTATTTTAGGCGTATCAAGCGCATGGCTGATCGCACGGCGACATTTTGTTGGTCGTAAAGTCGCAATATGGTTAATGATTTTACCATTAGCAATTCCGACTTATGTGTTTGCACACATCTATACAATTTTGTTTGAAGAAGATGGCTGGATTGGCAGTTTGTGGTTAGATGTTTTTGGCGACAGTGTCGCGATACCTGATTTGTATAGTATCGGTGGTGTTACTTTTATTTTATCGATTGCCGGTTTTTCATATGTTTTTTTATTAGTGCGATCAGCCTTAGAACACAGTAACCCTAGTTTAGAAGAAGCAGCGCGTATTCAGGGTTTATCACCATTGGCTGTTTTCTGGCGAGTAAATTTGCCATTACTTCGACCTGCTATTGCTGCTGGTTTATCACTTGTTGTACTGCATGTGTTATCTGATTTTGGCGCGGTTAGTATGTTGCGTTACCAAACGTTCACCTTAAGTATTTACTTACAAATGAATGGTCGCTTTGATTATCAAGGTGCCGCTGGTTTGTCGATGGTGTTGGTTTTTTTGAGTTTCTCTTTTTTGATTTTTGAACGTTGGTCACGAAGTCGGCAACGTTATTACGCCAGTGCTACGCAATTGCGTCGGGCAACTTTACGCAAAGCATCTGGTTTTGAACAGACGATGATTTGGTTGTGGCTGGGGCTTATCACTTTATTTGCTTTTGCCTTACCAATGCTATGGATGATTGATTGGACATTGGAAGCCGTTCGACAAGATCTATTGGATGCGACTTTTTGGGGCTATGTATCCAACTCGTTGATTGTGGCGGCGGCGGCTGCAACGGTGGCAATTATTGTCGCATTCCCTGTGGCATTTTTTCATACTCGTAAGCAATCAACTTTAAGTACTAGTTATATTCAATTATCGAGTATTGGTTTTGTTTTACCCGGGCCCGTGATCGCCTTAGGTGTTTTGAGTTTTATCTTAGCTGTGTTGTCACCCTTATATGGTGGCCTTGCCGCATTGTTGATGGCGTTGGTGGTGCGTTTCTTGCCATTGGCGGTGCAATCACAGGAAGCTGCGCTACAGCACCTTACACCGTCTATTGAGCAAGCCGGACGGATCTTAGGGGCTGGACCATTAGAGAATCTACGTCGGGTTGTCTTGCCTATGATCAGTAATGGCATGATTGTGGCGTGGGTGCTGGTATTTATTGATGCACTTAAAGAGTTGCCAGCCACGCTTATCTTGCGGCCAACCGGTTTTGATACTTTGCCAGTACGTATTTGGATTGAAGCCAGTGAAGAGAGTCTGGAACTTGCTGCGCCAGCGGCGCTGATGTTGGTTTTAGGCACCTTACCAGCGCTTTGGTTGATGATGCGTAAGGAAAAACAGTCAATTATCAATAGTTAAGCAGCGATATTGCCTAATCATCTGATTAGGGTATGATCCCTGCTGCAACGAATAGCTTGTGGGAGAGACTTTATCATTAAGATAAGGCACCGAAGGCGCAAATCCACCCGGAAACGCTCAGGTATCAAGGACCGCAGGAAGTAAGTTGTCTCTGGAGAGAGGTCGGAGAAACGACACACCGAAGGGGCTAAGCTCTCAGGTTTTGGACAGAGGGGTGGCAAATGACGCTAGGATTTTAACGTTATTTGCCACCCCTTTTTTATTGTCTGTAATGTAAGTAATAACGGAATTGAAGGTTATGGGAAAGCAAACACCACTGTACGATAAGCACATTGTCATGGGCGCCAAGATGGTTGATTTTGGTGGCTGGGATATGCCGCTACGCTATGGTTCACAAATAGAAGAACATCATCAAGTGCGTAATGATGCGGGTATGTTCGATGTCTCACACATGAGTGTGGTTGATTTTACCGGTAGTGATACACGACAGTTCTTGCGTAAAGTGTTTGCCAATAATGTTGATCGTCTTACTACATCAGGCAAAGCGTTATATACCTGTATGCTCAAGCCAAATGGCACAATTTTAGACGATTTGATTGTCTATTTTATGGATGAAAATTGGTTCCGAGTGGTATTTAATGCTTCAACCCACGATAAAGATTTAGCGTGGGTTAAAGAACACGCAAAACCATTTAATATGGAAATTATTGAGCCACCTAATATGGCGATGATCGCTGTGCAGGGGCCGAATGCCCGAGCTAAAGTAGGCGCTGTGTTTGATGAGCCGGTTCGTTCAGAAATAGCTGCCTTAGCACCATTTACGGCAGCACATTTTGGCGATTTATTTATTTCTCGCACAGGCTATACCGGTGAAGACGGCTTTGAAATTATTTTACCAGCCAGTCAGGTAAATGATGTTTGGCGTTCACTTTATGGTGAAGGTGTTAAGCCAATTGGCTTAGGGGCACGAGACTCACTACGTCTTGAAGCGGGTATGAATTTATATGGTTCTGATATGGATGAAACTACATCACCATTAGAATCAGGTTTAGGTTGGACGGTTGCTTGGGAACCAGAAGGGCGCGATTTTATTGGCCGTTCAGCGTTAGAGAAAATTCGTAGTGAAGGGCCAACACATAAATTAGTTGGACTTATCCTTGAAGGTAAAGGTGTATTGCGTAACCATCAAAAAGTAACTGTAAAAGGTCAGGATGGTGGTGAAATTACCAGTGGTGGTTTTTCACCAACACTGGGTAAATCAATTGCGTTTGCTCGTGTTATTAAAGATATTAGTGGTACTTGTAAAGTTGAGGTTCGTGGTCAGCAAATGGTTGCGACAGTAGTTAAATTACCGTTTGTCCGTAACGGCAAATCAGTACAGTAAATATTTTCTAGGAGAAAAATAATGAGTAATGTTCCTGCAGAATTAAAATACACTAAGTCACATGAATGGATTGCTGTTGATGGTGACACTGCAACCGTTGGTATTACGGATCATGCACAAGATTTATTAGGCGACATGGTTTTTATCGAACTACCAGACGTGGGTACTAGCTTTGAAAAAGGTGATGACTGCGCCGTGGTTGAATCTGTAAAAGCGGCATCGGATGTATACAGTCCATTAAGTGGTGAAGTGATTGAAGTGAATGAAGCACTTGCTGATAACCCAGAAGCGGTTAATAACGAACCTTACGTATCATGGTTATTTAAAATTAAAATGTCAGATGCAAGTCAACTCGATGATATGTTGGACGCCAATACTTACAGCGGTGTTGCAGCAGATGATTCTCACTAGATAGGAAGTTTTTTTGCTATGCCATTTGTCCCACACACAGAAGAAGATATTCGTGTCATGCTTGAGGCCATTGGGGTTGATAGTATCAATGATTTATTTGACGAAATCCCAAAAAATTTACGTCATGACTTAGGTGACGAGAAGCCGCTGGCAAATGTACCTGAAGGTTTGCCTGAGTCAGATGTTGCCCGTTTAATGCATAAGCGCGCGAATACTGATGGTGCACCACTTTGCTTTATTGGTGCGGGTGCTTATGAGCACCACATTCCTGCTGCAGTGTGGGAAATTACGACGCGTGGTGAGTTTTACTCTGCCTACACGCCATATCAGGCAGAAGCGAGTCAGGGAACATTACAGTTGTTGTATGAATTCCAGACTATGATGGCAAGTTTAACCGGCATGGATGTATCTAATGGTTCTTTGTATGACGGTGCTTCTAGTTTAGCGGAAGCGGTGTTAATGGCGGTACGTGCTAATCGTAAGTCAAAATCAAAACGTATTTTGGTGCCACGCACAACGCATCCGCATTATCGTAAAACAGCGAACACGATTGTTAAAAATCAAGGGATCACATTAGAAGAACTCGATTACGATCGTGAGGGTGGTCATATTGATCCAGCCAGTCTTACCGATGAACCAGGCGATTTTGCTGCTTTAGTTATTCCATACCCTAATTTTTTTGGTGTGTTGGAAGACGTGGATGTGCTAACTGACTGGGCTCATCAACATGGTGCGCTGGTTATCGCTGTTGTTAACCCACTTGCGTTGGGATTATTAAAGTCACCAGGGCAGTGGGGCGAGAAGGGTGCTGATATTGTGTGTGGTGAAGGTCAACCATTAGGTGTGCCAATGGCATCGGGTGGTCCTTACTATGGAATCATGTGTTGTAAGCAAGCATTAGTTAGACAAATGCCTGGGCGCATTGTAGGGCGTACCGTCGATCTTGATGGTAAGCCAGGTTACACATTGACATTGCAAGCACGTGAGCAACATATTCGCCGTTCTAAAGCGACTTCAAATATATGTACGAATCAGGGCTTGATGGTTACCGCATCAACGATTCATATGGCGTTGTTGGGTGCGCAGGGGTTGAAGCATGCTGCGGCACAATCACATGCTAATAAACAGACATTGCTTGAAAAATTATCTGCTATTGATGGTGTAAAAAATACGTTTAATCGCCCTTCTTTTCATGAAGCAGTTATACAAGTTGAATTGCCTACGAAAGATGTATTGGATGCATTAGCTGAGAATAATATTTTGGGTGGCTATTCACTATCGGAAGATTATCCTGAATTAGGCAATGCATTGTTAGTGTGTGCAACAGAAACAAAGAATGAAGCAGATCTTGAACTTTACGCTGAAGAACTCCAGCGTATTTTAACTGTGTAGAAGTCGGCTCGTTGTCCGCTACAACTAAAAATATGCACTGAGTCTATTTTTAATTTACTCAGTAACGAAATAAGAAACGGAGAAATAACATGGCGTCAATTACATTAAAGGGAAACCCGATTAATACTAATGGTGAACTACCAGCTGTTGGCAGCATGGCACCTGATTTTAAGTTAGTTGATGGCTCACTAGCCGACTTAACGCTAGCGGATTACGCGGGTAAAAAGAAATTACTGAATATCGTACCGAGTTTAGATACGCCAGTTTGTGCTACTTCGACAAAAAAGTTTAACGACTTTGCCAGTGCACATGATGACACTGTGATGTTAATGATTTCAGCTGACTTACCATTTGCAATGAGTCGTTTTTGTAGTGCAGAAGGTGCGGATAATGTGATTCCATTATCACTGATGCGTTCTAAAGCTTTTGCAAAGGATTACGGTGTGCTTATTCAAGATGGCCCATTAGCCGGTATTACCGCACGCGCTATTGTTGTGCTTGATACGGATAATAAAGTTGTTTACAGCGAAATGGTGCCAGAAATTGCACAAGAGCCGGATTATGATGCGGCGATAGCTGCGTTAAGCTAGGTTTTGAGTATGCCATCAGTGACGCAGTTGCTGGCACGCAAGCAACTGCGTCACTGATGGCATTTTATAATTGGGTTGGAATTGGAATTGGAATTGGAATTGGAATTGGTAGGTTGGTGTCGGTGGTGTAATTGTTGGCACGCAAGCGACTGCGTCTACTCGCTAATCGCCAACAATTACACCACCGACACCAACCGATCTATATTTAAACGGGTAACAAAGCATGTTGATATTTGAACAATCACGCACAGGTCGTCGTAATCCTGTCCAAGCACCATCAGAATTGGCTGATACGAGTGCGATACCGAGTCATTATATGCGTGAAGATGCACCGACTTTTCCGGAAGCATCAGAAATGCAGGTTGTGCGTCATTACACTAAGTTGTCACAACTTAATTTTTCAATCGATACACAATTTTACCCACTGGGTTCTTGTACTATGAAGTACAACCCGCGTGCTTGTAATACTTTAGCAAGTTTACCGAGTTTCTTGGGACGCCACCCATTTGCACCTGAATCACACAGTCAGGGTTTTCTTGCCTGTATGCATGACTTACAGGAAATGCTCAAAGATGTTACCGGCATGAAAGAAGTTTCTTTGACACCAGCGGCGGGTGCGCAAGGTGAGTTCGCTGGTGTCGCCATGATTCGTGCTTACCACGATGCAAACAATGATTCTGGACGAAGCGAAATTATTGTTCCGGATGCGGCACATGGAACTAACCCTGCTACCGCGGTTATGTGTGGTTACAAGGTGCGTGAAATCCCAACTGATGTAAATGGTGATGTCGATTTAGAGGCGCTTAAAGCAGCGGTAGGTCCTCAGACAGCCGGTATCATGCTAACTAACCCATCAACCTTGGGTGTGTTTGAACCTGAAATTAAAACCATTGCTGGTATTGTGCACGAAGCGGGTGGTTTGCTTTATTACGATGGCGCAAATCTGAATGCGATTCTGGGTAAGGTGCGTCCGGGTGATATGGGCTTTGATGTGATTCATATGAATTTACACAAGACCTTCTCAACGCCACATGGTGGTGGTGGTCCTGGTGCGGGGCCAGTTGGTGTAAGTGAACGTTTAATTCCTTTCTTACCGATTCCAATGGTCACTAAAGAAGAAGATAACTACCGCTGGTTAACTGAAGCAGATTGCCCTCAGAGTATCGGGCGCTTGTCTGGATTCATGGGTAATGCCGGTGTTTTGATGCGCGCTTATATCTATGCACGTTTGCTGGGTCGTGAAGGTATGCATCGTGTTGCTGAATTTGCGACACTGAATGCTAACTACATGCTGGTTAAAATGCGTGATGCTGGTTTTGAATTAGCCTATCCAAATCGCCGTGCTACGCATGAGTTTATTGTGACGCTGAAAAAAGAAGCCAAAGAGCTAGATGCGAATGCCATGGACTTTGCTAAGCGTTTACTGGATTATGGTTATCATGCGCCAACAACGTATTTCCCGTTGTTAGTGCCAGAGTGCTTATTGATTGAGCCAACAGAGTCAGAAACTCAGGAAGAGCTAGATGGGTTTATTGATGCGATGATTGCGATCAAAAAAGAAGCCAAAGATTCAATTGAAGTAGTGAAAGGTGCACCACATAACTTACCCGTACGTCGTCTTGATGATGTAAAAGCAGCTCGTGAGTTAGATTTAACTTGGAAGCCTTCCGCAGCTTAAAAGAAATAATATTTAATTATACTCACTTTTAGGAGACCTTATGTCCGCACTGATTTGTGGTTCGTATGCTTATGACACCATCATGGTGTTCCCCGATAAATTCGCTAACCACATCCTGCCGGACAAAGTGCACATTCTTAATGTCTCTTTTCTCGTTCCTGAGATGCGCCGTGAATTCGGTGGCTGTGCGGGTAACATTGCTTATAACCTAAACATGCTTGGTGGCGATGCCGTGCCAATGGCAACAGTCGGTAATGATTTTGCTTCTTACGCGGACTGGATGGATAAGTGTGGCATTACGCGCAAATACGTAAAAGAACTTGATCACACTTACACAGGGCAAGCATTCATTACCACTGACATGGATGATAACCAAATCACGGCATTTCATCCTGGTGCAATGGGTTTCTCTCATGAAAATAAAGTTACCGATGCTGATGGCGTAACCATTGCTATTGTCTCACCCGATGGGCGTGATGGCATGATTCAACATTCCGCACAATGTGCTGAAGCGGGTATACCTCTTATTTTTGATCCAGGTCAGGGCATGCCAATGTTCGATGGTGATGATCTGAAAACATTTATTGATCAAGCAACTTACGTCACTGTGAATGATTATGAAATGCAGCTGATGCAAGATCGTACTGGTTTATCGCCACATGAAATTGCAGAACGCGTTGATGCACTGATTGTCACCTTAGGTGGTAAGGGCTCACATATTTACACTAAGAATAAACGTATCGATATTCCTTCTGCACCAGTGAAAGAAATTAATGATCCAACCGGTTGTGGCGATGCGTATCGTGGTGGTTTGTTGTACGGCATTATGAACGATATGGACTGGGAAAATACAGGTCGTATTGCTGCTTTGATGGGGGCAATGAAAATTGAGCAACATGGCACGCAGAATCATCAATATAGTAAGGATGAAATTAAAACTCGATTTAAAGAAGCTTTTGGGCACGACCTTTAATTTGAGTCGTTAATAAACATAGTGCTATGCTGGAGTAGTTTAGAAATATCTTGATAATAATATATAAATAATAAGGGGTATTTTCATGGACAATAAAATTTTACTAATTATTCTTTCAATTTTCCTCCCACCTATAGCTGTTTTTTTGAAAGCAGGTGCGGGTAAAGATTTAATTATTAATATTGTTCTATGTTTTTTGTTTTTTATTCCCGGTGTGATTCATGCGCTTTGGCTTTGTACTAAATAATTAAAATAGGAGTTGGCAGAATGCGGCATATTTTATTTACAATAATAGTTGGTTTTTTTGCAGCAGTGTCTTTGACAGCATGTGCGCCGGAAGTAGGTAGTGATGATTGGTGTGCAGAATTAAATAAAGATCCTAAAGGTGACTGGACTGTTGATGAAGTAACTAATTACGCTAAATTTTGTTTATTAAAATAAACTAGGAGTAATAGTAATGAAAACTAGACTTGTGATGACGACGGCGATCATTGCCATTACTGCTTCAAGTATTGTTGTCCCAGCCTATGCTGGTTGGGGTGACTTTTTGAGTGATTTGCTCAAAGACAATAAAGAAGAACCCCAAACCCAATCGACAACATCGTCTATTGTTTCAAAGGCATTGAGCCAGAAAGATATGAATGGCGCGATTCTAGATGCACTTTCTGTGGGTGTGCAACGTGCAATTAAACTATTAGGGCAGCAGGGTGGTTATTTGAATGATGCACAAGTGCGGATTCCAATGCCAGATAGTTTGCAGAAAGTGGAATCTGTTTTACGTCGTTTTGGTCAGGATAAATACGCAGATCGTTTTATTACCTCGATGAATACTGCGGCAGAACAAGCTGTGCCTAAAACCACTCAAATATTTCTTGATACCATTAAAGGTATGTCACTCACCGATGCTAAAAAATTGTTGAATGGCCCGGATGATGCGGCAACAAATTATTTTAGAGAAAAAACATCATCTCAGCTTGAGAAAGTGATCAGCCCTATTGTTAGTAGAACTATGGATGATGTGGGGGTGACTAAGTCGTATAAAAAATTAGTCTCTAAAGCGGATTTTTTGGGTGATTACGTTGATAAAGATTCGTTAGATATAGATGCATTTGTAACTCGTAAGACGATGGATGGTTTGTTTCTAAAGCTTGCTGAAGAAGAAGCTAAAATTCGTAAAGATCCTGTTGCGCGCTCTACCGATTTGTTGAAAAAAGTATTCTCTCAATTTAGTTTATAAACTGGGCTTTATGTGAGGCATACTGATGGGTTTTTATTCAGATGTGTTTTTTCCTTGGGGGATGAATCTGACTATGTCAGGGAAAGCCTTTCAGGAACAGCGACATGCTGTATTAAAGTCTGTTGACGGGAAAATCCTTGAAATTGGTTTTGGCTCTGGTCTTAATTTACCGCATTACCCTAAACAAGTTAAAAAATTGGTTACGGTCGATCCTAATTTAGGGATGAGTCGATATACTCAAAAGCAAATAGCAAAGTTTGATATAGAGGTTGACCGCCAAATATTAAGTAGTGAATCATTACCTATGGCAGATGAAAGTTTTGATACTGTCGTGAGCACCTGGACGCTGTGTAGTATTACTGATATTGAAGCTGCGTTACTAGAGGTTAAACGCGTTCTCAAGCCCAGTGGTCAGTTTATTTTTCTGGAACATGGTTTAAGTCCAGATGCAAAGGTCAGACGCTGGCAGAACCGTTTAAATGGCATACAGAAAATTATCGGAGATGGATGTCACTTAAATCGAGATATGCGTAAGCTTGTAGAAGAGGCAGGGTTTAGTAAGTTAGAAGTAGAAAATTTTTATTTTCCTAAGGCTCCTCGCTTCTTAGGTTACATGTATCAAGGTGTAGCAATAAAATAATAGTTGTTTTTATTTCTTGAAAACTTAAATATATCAGATATGACACGTTATACTTTTTCCTTGCAATTAAGTGCAGATGAATATCAAAGCTACTATAGGGGTACTGCCCATAATATTATTGTTATGAGTCACCAAGGCGTTAGTTTGCAATTTCCGGCATCAGCTGTACGTTCTTTCGTTACTATCAATGGGATACACGGTGATTTCATTATCACAATGAATGATGATAATAAGTTGCTTAGTGTGGAAGAAATTGTCAATTAAAGATTGTAGCCAGCTTTTCGCAGAGCAGGTGTCAATCGTGATGAACTAAACCCATTGAAGCGTTTTTTACCGATTTTTATTATGGGTACACCTGTCCCTTTCATTTTCTTATAATCACGTCGCCCACGTTCAGATTTTTCAATATCATATTCACGAAAGGCAATTTTTTTCTTTCGTAACCATCGCTTGGCAGTTTTACAAACGCCGCACCAGACAGCGGAATAAACAATCACCTTTGATTTTGGTAAAGCTGCACCAGTGGGACGAGATAGGGTTTCTTTTATTTTTTCCTGAGATGGCGATTGGTATGTGTTCAGGGGACTAATTTGAATTTGCTGGGTTTTCTCACTGGCATGAGGGGAATCAGAAAAATGAATGCGTCCAGATGAATCTGTCCATTTGTAAACAGTTGCATATATTTGCTGAGGTAGGCTTAGCACCATAAATATCAGCAGGCTATTTAAAATGACTTTGTACATGCCATTAAGCATAGCGTAAAAATCGTTAAATTCCTTGCTGGCGACACTGCAATGACGTGCTAAGATATGCACCTATGCTAGCATTTCATGATATTGATCCCGTCGCACTGACACTTGGCCCGTTGAAAATTCATTGGTATGGCATCACCTATATTGCGGGTTTTGCGATGGCATGGTGGCTAGGTATGCGCCGTGCAAAACGTGCCGATTCCGGTTGGAATGAAGAGCAGGTCTCAGATTTAATATTTTATATTGCTATCGGCTTAATTGTTGGTGGGCGGCTGGGTTACATGTTGTTTTATAACCCTTTTTTGCCAGATGGGCAGGGAAGTCATTTTTGGGAAGTTTGGAAAGGCGGTATGTCTTTTCATGGAGCCTTAATTGGAATTATTGTCGCCGTTGGTCTATTTGCACGGAAATATAAGAAAAAGTATTTTGAAGTAGGCGATTTTCTGGCTCCCTTAACACCGTTAGGTTTGGGGTTTGGTCGTATTGGTAACTTCATCAATGGCGAGCTTTGGGGAAAGGTATCGGATGCACCGTGGGCAATGGTTTTTCCTACTGGTGGACCAGCAGCAAGACATCCCTCCATGCTCTATGAATCCTTTCTCGAGGGCTTGGTCTTATTTACTATTCTATGGATATACAGCAGTAAGCCTCGCCCAGCGATGGCGACATCAGGCATGTTCTTGTTATTTTATGGCATTTTCCGTTTTGCGGTAGAATTTGTACGTGAGCCAGATGAACAGTTAGGCTATTTGGCATTTGATTGGGTCACTATGGGGCAAGTACTGAGTTTACCAATGGTGATTGCTGGTATTGTGATGATTAAATTAGCCTACAAAAGAGCACAGTCGGTTTAACGATTAGAATAATAATCAGATTGATGAAAGAGTAAATCATGCAACAGTATCTCGATTTAATGCGTCACGTGAAAGAAAATGGTTTTCAGAAGGGCGATCGAACCGGTACCGGGACATTGTCAGTTTTTGGTTACCAAATGCGTTTCAATCTTGCCGAGGGTTTTCCTGCGGTAACAACCAAGAAGCTGCATTTTAAATCCATTATTCATGAATTACTTTGGTTCCTAAAAGGCGATACTAAAACCCAATACCTGCAAGACAACGGTGTAACCATTTGGGATGAGTGGGCACTTGATGGCGATCTTGGTCCTGTCTATGGTGTGCAATGGCGCTCATGGCCACTAGCAAATGGTCAAACACGCGATCAAATTAGTGATTTGATTGAACAAATAAAAGCCACACCGAATAGCCGCCGCCTCATTGTATCAGCATGGAACGTGGCTGATTTGCCTGACGAAACAATTAGCCCACAAGACAATGTGAAGAAAGGCAAAATGGCATTGGCCCCTTGTCATGCTTTTTTCCAGTTCTATGTTGCGGATGGAAAATTGTCTTGCCAGCTTTATCAGCGTAGTGCTGACATATTCCTTGGCGTGCCGTTCAATATAGCCAGTTATGCATTACTTACAATGATGATCGCACAAGTAACCGGTCTTGAGGTCGGTGATTTTATACATACTTTGGGTGATGCACATTTATACAGTAATCACCTTGAGCAAGTTGATACACAACTTGCTAGAACACCTCATACTTTACCTAGTATGACACTGAACCCTGATGTGAAGTCTATTTTTGATTTTACTTATGATGATTTTGAAGTACATAACTATGAGTGTGATGGACCTATCCGCGCACCGATTGCTATTTAGGTTATATCCATGAGTGAAGAAAAAAAGGCCTATATCTTTGATATTGATGAAAGCAATTTTAATCAAGCCGTTGTAGAAAATTCACATAGGTTACCT
>JALTKP010000170.1 GCA_027078075.1 Gammaproteobacteria bacterium
TATTTTTGTGCGCATTGTCGAAAGCGCCTCTGGTTAGTTATAATCAGCTGATGAATGACTCAACTACCTGCCTTTGCGGCGCCCCTCGTGGCTATGAAAAATGCTGTGGCCTAATCCACTCAGATATTGCTAATGCTGAAACCGCTGAATCCTTAATGCGAGCACGCTATAGCGCCTACAGCACAGATAACCTCGATTTTATTCGTTTAAGCTGGCATAGCTCGACACTGCCTAACGATGTTGAACCCAATGAAACAGGCTTTACTTGGCAGGGTTTAAAAATTATTGAGACTAAAGCTGGCGGCAGTAACGATGAGACTGGTGAAGTTGAATTTATCGCCTCTTATATAATGAATGGAAATACCGGCACCTTACATGAGCGCAGTGACTTTAAACGGGAAAATGGTCAATGGCGTTACCTTGATGGTAAAGAAAAAAAAGGTGAACCTGTTAAATCAAAAAAAATTGGTCGCAACGAACCTTGCCCTTGCGGCAGTGGCAAAAAATATAAACGTTGTTGCATGTAAACAAACGATCGCTATTAACTTCAATCCCTCTCTGTTTCGTATTTCAGATCTCGCCAGAGATTATATTAACGATTTTCTAGAGCATCCTAGTTATTTACTTTAAACCTTCTGCTGCTCATTGAACTCTCTAGCGATTCAGTTTCACTCAATCCCCGCAAATGATATGGTATTACTGCTGATACCGAGACACATAGTCAAATGCTAAACACACGAATAGTCTCAATAATTTCAACATATAAATCATGTCTTTAGCATCTGTTTAGGACTATAGTATTAGTTCTAAGTGTGAGCATAGCCCTACATCATAAAACATTAGCCACTGACACTAAAAGGGCTGGAATAGTCGTCCAAAAGGCTTATAGTTAGAGTATCGGTAATGCCGTGGGGGCATCGATATGGGTACACTAAGAAAGCCTATGCCAAATTCTGACACAGAAGACGTTTTAAGTGTGCAGCATGACAAAGACGAATTGCTTAAAAATATTAAGCAACTCGTTAGTATTGGCATTTCCCTTTCGGCAGAAAAAAATACTGAGCGTTTACTCGAATATATTCTTATCAGTGCTCAAGATCTAACTAACGCAGATGGCGGCACTCTCTACTTACTCAATGATGATGACAAGCTTAGCTTTGAAATGATGCGAACGCGCTCATTAGATATTACGCTAGGTGGACCCACACATAATGCTGTGCAATTAAAACCTATCCCTCTATTTGATAAACAAGGTGAGCCTAATAACCGAACCATTGCTGCTTTTGCCGCATTAACTGGTGAAGTAGTTAATATTGAAGATGCATACAGCGCTCAAGGCTTTAATTTTGAGGGTACTAAAGAATACGATAAAAAAAATGGTTATCATTCCAAATCTTTTTTAACCCTGCCAATGAAAAATCACGACAACCAAATTATTGGTGTCCTGCAATTAATTAATGCCATTGATACTCGTTCAGGTGAGGTCATTAAATTCTCAGATGACAGTCAACGTCTCGCTGAATCTTTCGCATCACAAGCAGCTGTTGCTTTAACTAACCACCAATTACTCGATGATCTTCGTACGTTGCTTGAACGTTTTATTGAAGTGATCGCTGGTGCTATTGATGAAAAATCCCCTTATACGGGTGGGCACTGTCGACGCGTTCCAGAAATAGCCGTGATGTTAGCAAAAGCAGTGCATCGTGCTGATAAAGGCGTTTTTGCTGATTTACATTTTTCTGATCAAGAGATGTACGAATTAAAAATTGCCGCACTAATGCATGACTGTGGAAAAATCACGACGCCCATTCACGTTGTCGATAAAGCCACTAAACTTGAAACTATTTATGATCGAATAAAATTAGTTGAAACACGCTTCGCTTTATTAAAACGTGAAGCAGAAATAAATTTACTACAAGAAGTTATGAGTAGTACTGACAAAGAACAAGAAGCATTACGAAAAAATCATGAAGAGTTACTTGCAACTTTTTCTGAAGAACTTGATTTCCTTCGCCACACCAATATCGGTGGTGAATATATGGCAGAAGAAAAACAGCAGCGTATCCATGAAATAGCTAAACGGCGTTATCGAGATTTCAATGATGAATGGCAACCACTCCTTACAGAAGATGAGGTCTATAACCTCTGCATTGCCAAAGGCACTCTTACCGCAGAAGAACGAGATGTAATTAATTACCATATGCAATCAACCATTAACATGCTTGAGAAACTTCCTTTTCCCAAACAATTAAAAAATGTACCTGAAATTGCTGGCGGCCATCATGAAACAATGGATGGCAAGGGATACCCTCGTGGTTTAACTCGAGAGCAAATGTCAGTACAAGCACGCATTATGGGTATTGCTGATATATTTGAAGCATTAACCGCCGCCGATCGTCCTTATAAAAAAGCTATGCCGATTTCTCAAGCATTAGAAATTCTCGGTAACATGAAACTAGAATCACATATTGATCCTGATTTGTTTGATGTTTTTTTACATGAAAAAGTCTATGAAGAATATGCTCGCGGCTTTCTTAAAGAAGAACAAATTGATGACTTCAATGAAGCTGAATTACCTGGTTTCAACAAACTCAACTAAACACATTAACCACGAATCTATTATAATGGGTGTATGAATACATCTAGCGAGTGGTTTGTTTACATTCTTTGTTGCAGTGACAATAGCCTTTATACAGGTATCACCACTGATCTTAAGCGTCGTTTAATAGAACATAACGAAACCAATAAAGGTGCTCGCTACACGCGTGCACGTCGCCCCGTGACAATGGTTTATTCAGAGCCTGCCAATGATCGCTCTGCTGCCAGCAAACGTGAATCTCAACTAAAATCACTGCCTATTCAAAAGAAACGAGAGCTGGTTAATACCCAAAAAAGCAAAAACTAGAGCTTTCGATTTACAGCTAAAGCCGCTGAAACGTACAAAACACCTCTAAATGTGTGACGTTTGTCGCAATCCTGATGTTTAATACTACCAATTGACGTAAAAGCGTCGATACTTAAATCATGATGAAAACACAGCCACAAAACACGAACTCTCAACGACTACTGATTTTATTAATTAGTTTAGTTAGCTTATTTTCTACATTTCAGGCTAATGCGGATGAAAGAAAATCCGTTTTCAATACACAAATTCATATTGGCAGTGATGGGCTTGCCATTCAACAACCGATGATTTCACAAACCGAAATACTCAAAACCCTGACACAAGCGCATCAACTATTAACCAAACAAGGTGATGATGCACAGAAAGTTATTAGCGAAAACAATTCAGGAACCAACATGGCAGTTGCAGCCATTATGCCTGGCGGATTGATTTACCTTGCATACAAACAAAGCAAACTATCCGGCGCAAAATCAACATTAACTGACGTCAAGAATGAACTTGCTAATCTTGATAAAGATGCGGTAACTCTCTACCAACCTGTTTATAAACCAGCAAATAAAACTATTGTCGTTGCTCGTTACCCATAAATTTAAATGTTACGACTTAGGTCCCAGCAATTCTATTTGGTAACCATCAGGATCTTCAACAAAAGCAATGATGGTCGAACCAGCATTCATTGGCCCTGCTTCTCTTAATATTTTCCCACCATTCTCTTTAATTGAATCAACCGATTTATAGACATCATCTACTTCAATTGCGAGATGGCCAAAGCCATTACCCATTTCATAACTCTCTATTTCCCAGTTGTGGGTCAATTCAATTACTGAATTATCTTTCTCATCACCATAACCAACAAATGCCAGTGTAAACTTTCCATCCGGGTAATCTTTTTGTCTCAATAATTTCATACCTAATATCTGGGTGTAAAAATCGATAGATTTTTTTAAATCACCAACTCGAATCATTGTATGTAATAAACGCATAAAATTTCAACTAGGTACGAATACCTTTCCCCTTATTAAGTAAATGCATTGAAAAAGAGTAAAGAACAATAATAAAAACAATAATAATTGTATATGACACGCTTAAATGGATGTCAGTAATCCCAAGAAAGCCGTAACGGAAAGCATTAACCATGTATAAAATAGGATTGGCTAAAGATGCTGTTTGCCAAAATTCTGGCAACAAACTAATTGAATAAAAAATTCCGCCTAAATAGGTTAGCGGCGTTAAAACAAATGTAGGCACGATAGAAATGTCATCAAAACTATTTGCATAGACAGCGTTAATGAACCCTGCGAGTGAGAACAAAATAGAGGTTAAAATGAAAACCGAGACTAATACCCAACCATTGTAAACATGTAACTCACTAAACAACATCGAAATCAACGTCACTGCAAGACCAACTATAATACCACGCGCAACGCCACCAGCAACATAACCACAAAGAATAATATAGTTTGGCATAGGTGACACCAGCATTTCTTCTACATTACGTTGAAACTTTGAACCATAGAAAGAAGAAACAACATTGCCGTAAGAATTAGTGATCACTGCCATCATTATCAAACCTGGCACGATGTAATCCATGTAACGGAAACCTTCCATGTCACCTATTTGTGACCCAATCAGGTTACCAAAAATAATAAAATACAGTGCCGTTGTAATAACCGGTGGCAACACAGTTTGCACCCAGATACGTATAAAACGTAAAAATTCTTTTACGACAATCGTTCTAAAAGCCGTTATTTTTTCTGAATTTGTCATGAAGCATTTCCTCTTGCTTCACTCTTATCCAGCATGTCCATAAACAACTGCTCCAGACGGTTAGTTTTATTCCGCATACTTAATACTTTGATGTCATGCTTTGTTAAGTAACTAAATAGATCATTCACCGCCCGTTCACGAGGCAAGATAACTTCAAGGGTGTGATCATCCAACAAGGTTAAGTTACAACCAGATACATCAGGTAATTTAGTAATACTGTTTCCCAAATCTAATACAAAGGTCTCTTGTTGTAACCGAGAAATTAATTCTCGCATACTGGTGTTTTCGATCAACGTACCATGATCAATGATGCCAATATTGCGACATAAATTTTCTGCTTCTTCCAGATAGTGAGTGGTTAAAATAATCGTGGTTCCCTGTGCATTAATTTCTTTAAGGAATTCCCACATGGTATGACGTATTTCAATATCAACACCTGCGGTAGGTTCATCAAGAATTAATAAGCGAGGCTCATGCATCAATGCGCGAGCAATCATTAAACGACGCTTCATGCCACCAGACAGTTGTCGCGCCATATCAAGACGTTTTTCCCATAACCCTAGCTTATGCAAAAGCTCATCTGCTTTTAACTCGGCTTTTGCACGAGGAATGCCGTAATAACCGGCTTGGTTAATCAATATTTCGCCGATGGGCTCGAACACATTAAAATTAAATTCTTGTGGTACAAGACCAAGATATGTTCTTGCTAAGGCAAAATCATTATCTGTATTATCACCAAAAATCGACACGCTGCCGCTAGTTTTATTGACCAATGAGGAAATGATGCCAATGATTGTTGATTTACCCGCACCATTTGGACCGAGCAAGGCATAAAAATCGCCTTCTTCAACATCAAGACTGACGCCTTTTAATGCTGTAAAACCATTATCATAGATTTTCTTAAGATCTTTAATTTGTAATGCTTTTGTCATAATAAAAGCCAACCCCAAGCTTATGCTTGCGTTATTCTCCAACACCGATGAATATTCTTACGTCGTGCAAAGTCTTCAGGAATCGTTTTCAAACTAATATCTTCTGCCTGTAAACCCACTAAATTTTCAGCGTCTAATTTAAAGCGACGAAAATTATTTGAGAATAATATAACGCCCTCTTTTGCCAGTAATTTTGCCGCCGCATTAATTAACTGTACATGATCACGCTGGATATCAAATTCTTTTTCAAGACGTTTTGAATTTGAGAATGTTGGCGGATCAATAAAAATCACATCAAAACTTTTCTTATCATGCAAAGCCGTATCAAGATATTCAAGACAATCAGCACGAATTAATCGGTGCTGCCCGATATCAACATTATTGAGGCTATAATTTTTCTGCGCCCAATCTAGGTATGTTCTCGACATATCGACACTAACAGACTGTGTTGCACCATAGGCAATTGCCTGCAAAGAGGCTGTCGCGGTGTAACAATACAAATTTAACACCCGTTTGTTTTCTGACATTTCGCCAAATATTTTTCGGGTAATACGGTGATCTAAAAATAACCCTGTATCAAGGTAGTCAGTGAAATTCACTAGAAGACGACATGTCCCTTCTATCACTTCGTGGAATTCATCCGTACCAGCTAAACGATTGTATTGCTCTTTGCCTTGCTGGCGGCGGCGCTGTCTAAAACTGATCTGCTCAGCAGGCACATCAAACACCTCGGGAAGCATGGTGAAGGCTGCTTGCAAACGACGTAAAGCCTTTTCCGCATCGACTGTTTTAGGTGCGGTGTATTCCTGTACATGCACAAAAAGTTTATCGCTATAATAAAGGTCAACTGCGACCGCAAACTCAGGTAAGTCTGCATCATAAACACGGTAACAGTTTATATCTTCACGTTTTGCCCAACGTGAGAATTTCTTGAAATTTTTTCGTAGCCGGTTAGCAAACATGTCACCACCGGTTTTTTCTAAGGTATCAGGCTGGTTGTATATCAATAGTTCACAATCAATCGGACCATTATTCAATTCAATAATTTCATTTGCCACCTGACCGTGGTACAGCGCCAAGTCAGGGCTGCCAGTAAAAACAGCTTCATCCCAGTTTGGCAATTGTCTTTGTTTTAATTTACCTAAAGCCGCATACAAATTTCGCAGACCACCCATTGCTGCAACACGTTCACCATAAGGTGGGTTGCATATGAGTAAGCCTTTCTCAACATCATTCAGTGCTGCTGGTAACGCACCTGTTTCGGTCAAAGCACAGGTTTCAGCATGAATATATGATTGCAAACCAGCACGCTTAACATTGGCAATGGTTTTTCGGATCGCGATTTTATCTGCATCTTGTCCTCGAATAGGCGGCATTGTCGCTAGGCCTTTTTCTCGGCGCTGTTCAGCTTCGGTGAGAATTTGTTGCCAGCGTGTTTCATCATGATCAGCCCAACCTTCAAAACCGAACCCATCACGTAATAAACCTGGTGCAATATCACCCGCCATCATTGCTGCTTCAATTAACAACGTGCCACTGCCACACATAGGATCGAATAAGGCTTTTTGTGACGGCCAACCTGCAAACATTAACAACGCTGATGCCAGGTTTTCTTTCAATGGTGCTTCACCGCCCGCTTCACGGTAACCACGTCGATGTAAACTGCCACCAGAAAGATCCAAGGCAATTTGTCCCTCACGACGACGAATATGAAGATTAATTCGTATATCTGGATTGTCCGTATCTATCGAAGGTCGCTCACCGGTCGCATCGCGGAATTGATCCACAATGGCATCTTTCACTTTTAATGACGCGTAATGGCTGTGGTCTATCACCGCTTGAGCCAAGGTACAATGCACAGAAAATGTTGCTGTCACGGGAAAGATTGCTTGCCAATCTATCTTCGAGGCGCCTTCATAAAGGGCATCGGTATCACCGGCTTTAAAACTACTAATAGGCAATAACACCCGATTGGCGATTCTTGACCACAAACAGATTCGATAAAGGCCGGCATGATCTGCCTCACAATGTACACCTGCTGCGACAACTCTTATATCGGTTACGCCAAACTCTTCTAATTCACGGCCCAGTAAAACCGTTGTGCCTCGTGGTGCGCTGATAAATAACTTCATTTTAATGACTAACCTTCAAGAATGAGACCGCATTATACCCTGACTAAGCACGTTTATATCCATATTGTCGACTGGTTATCAGGCCAAACGTGACTGGGTTCAAAGTCTGATTACTTACAAGCCAGTAAGCTGTTCTGCATGGAGGAATAACTTATGCACAGTCTTGCCGCTCAACTCGATACGCCGACCCTAAAAAGATTAGAACCATTGGGGTCTCTTAATGAACATCAGCTTTCTCATCTGACCCGTTACGCAGTGATGCATCGCCTCCAACCGGGTGAATCAATCTCTCTTGCTACATCTGAACGTCAGCCTGAAAAATACATTGATTACCTAATTAATGGTGATATCGAACTACGCAGTGAACATGATCGTAAGTTACTAAGCGCCCAACACCCCAAAGCGACTCAAGCATTAGTAAATAGCTTACCTCAATATTCATCTATTTTTGCCCATACCGACAGTGCTATTTTAAGGATAGAGAAACAGCTACTCGATGCCACATTACAATTACATATGAACAAAGTGATGGAATGTGAGGAATTACACGTAGAAGCAGATATGCATTCCATGTCTCAACTACTACAAAATCGTTGCCTGCTTGCTTTACCGCCTGAAAATATTGAAACCGTGATGGCACTAATGGAAACTGTTGAGTTCTCTGCCGGTGATTATGTTATTCATCAAGGTGAGCAAGATAATAGCTATTACACTATTCTTAATGGTCGCTGTCGCGTCACTCGACGCCCTCATGAACTAGCCAATGAAATCCCACTTGCTGAATTAGGCGCGGGAGCCAGCTTTGGTGAAGAAGCACTGATTTCAGATACTGTTAGGAATGCCAATATCCAGATGATAACCGACGGCACATTAATGCGGCTGGAAAAGAAATATTTCCTACGCTATGTGGTTGCAGCATTAACCACTTTTGTTAATTACCGTTTACTCATCGAACGGCTTCGTAATGGCGCCAAACTCATTGATGTTCGTGGTGCCGATGAATATAAGCGAGATGGACATGGCTTACATATTCCTTTGCCCATGTTGCGATTACGATTAGAAAAACTGAGTAAGGGACGTGAATATATTTTTTGCTGTAACGATGGAAAATTATCGAATACGGCCGCATTTATAGGGATGCAACAAGGCTTTTCTACTGCTGTTCTAAAAGGTGGTTTAGAAATGGTACCGCCGGAGTACTTACGTAGAAACCGCTGAAAAAGTCCGTGATTTATTAAACCTCAAGAAAGATTTAAATGTTTTTTAATGGTTGAGAAAAAAGCTTGTAAGTTAATCGGCTTAGTAATGTAATCTGAAAAACCCGCATCAAGCCCCTTCTCAACATCCGATGCCAAGGCATTAGCACTAATCGCAACAACGGGCACATCTTTCGTAGCATCAATCTTTTTGAGCTCCTGCAGAGCCTCATAACCATTCATACCTGGAAGGTTAATATCCATCAGAATTAAATCAGGAACCTGCTGCTGTGCCATCTCAAGCCCATCTTCAGCGGTTTCAGCCCCCGCCAGCTCAATATCAGGAAAGGTTTTCAACAACTGCTCAACTAAGCGCATATTGGCAGGATTATCCTCAACATACAGGACATGACGTTTATCTGGCATAATTATTAACTTTCAGGAACATAAGATTATTTATATTTTTTTACTCGCCATTCCGAGCACCACGATGACAAGAGACTTCATACCCATTAATGATTAACGAACTTTTATTAAAAGTCCATGCTTAAATATTAATAGAATTGTAGCATTATTAATATCAAATAGTTGTAGGAAGTATCTTAATATAACCCTTTTATATATAGTGGTTATAGCCCTTAGCATGCCGCGTAGTTTTACTATGACATCTTGCTTACTTCACGTATATTAGTTGTTACTTATGAGCACTTTACAGAATATGTCACAGTTACAACAAGCAATTTCATCGAAAAAGGAAGCCTTGGCGGGGTTAGTTAAAAAACCCATGGCAGTCTTCGCCAGCCGCTGCGCCGAAGTCTGGCCAGATGCCGATGCCCTCGATGCAATATTGTTAGAAGCAGACAAGGAAATTCCCTACAGCCATCTTTTGTTTGTACTAAATATTGACGGCATTCAAATCAGTTCCAACGTTGAACCTAATAACACTGATACAAGCTGGCGCGGATTAGATCAGTCCAAACGCCCTTACTTAATGAAAAATTTACCGTATCGCGGTGTAATGCTTTCATCAATTTACATGAGTCTACGTACGCACAAACAATGTATTACGGTACTGCATTCAATTAACAGAGGTGATGAATTACTTGGGTTTATTTGTGCTGACTTTTCTATTGCCGATATACCAGAACCAACAGAACAGACTAAACAGAATTTTCACTGGACCCAGTTTAAAGGTGATCCCGCTGTGCGCGGTACCGTGTTCATGCAAGAGCGTGCGCCGAGTTTACTTGACGAACACATTAATGAGGTATCGGCACTGATTGAAGTTCTCATGGTAGAACACGGTGTATTCCATTCAAAAATTCATTTTTCAAGTGGACGGATTTCAATGTGGCTATTGGAAGATCCCTATAGCTATCGTATTTACACTACCGATGAATTAATTAACCCAGATATCTGTTTGGCTTTTCCACAACATGCGTATCATGAAAAGGCAAAAATACCTCCAGACAAAGTAAAAGAAATTCTTGAGCAGTTTCGCGCGCTGCGTTTCGCAGATGAAACTATTTACTTACGTTCAAGTTCAATTAATTTAATGAACGGTATTTTAGGACTCACTTTCTCGTGTGATGGTTCACACTATATGCCTTATGAAGAATTCCTTGAACGTGACCTCGCCTTCTGGCTAGGTGCTAATGTCACAACTAAAACACCAGAAACTTAATCCCTATCTTGATTCAAGCTTTAATGAAATTATTTTTTTCTCTAGTTCGTTTTTTTCTAAAAGCTTAGGGTATTTAGAGCTTAGATGCTTTTTAGCAGCATTAAATTTATCAGCAATACTAAATTCTGCTGCGCCTGATAAGTTAGATGTGATATCACCAATATAAGTAATTGTATTGGGTTTTATAACAAATTGATTACCTGCTGCCATGTTCCAATAATTCATACCTAGTTTTTGTTCTTGAAAGGTGTAATTTTTAGCCGGTAATTCAATCACTGAGTAATAATTGGCACCCTGAAAAACCAATTCACGACCAACATAGGTTGAATCACCATCACCAATAAAAGAAAGTGCCAATTGATATGCAACCGGCCCTTTATAGTCTTCCCAATCAGAGTGCAGACCTACAATAAGTATGCCTGATTTCTCTGCAACAACTTTACCATCAACATGGTTTTCTATTACCACTGAACTACAGGCGGAAAGCAGTAAAAATAAAATCCCCAAACTTACCTTAACAATATTCATTTACTTTCCTTTGCTTTTTTTGCATCCATTTTATCAATCATCACCAACTCACCGGAATGGAGATCATAGTAACAACCAATTAACTCAAGTTCTCCTAACTCAACACGGCTTTTAATCCACGGATAGGTCATTAAATTAACCATAGAGTAACTAATTGCTGTTTTTTCACAGGCATCAATTTTTTGCTCAACAGTTTCTAAATCTGTTCGTGCTAAGACCTCTTCTTTTGCACCCGCAGCTATCTGAATCCAGTTATTAATAAAACCATCTTTTTGAATACCATTATTCTCTTCTATTAATGCACGAATCCCACCGCAGTTTGCATGGCCAAGAATAATAACTTGTTTCACCATCAAACCCGTTACAGCAAATTCAAGCGCAGCACTCGTGCCATGATACTCACCTTTAATTTCATAAGGCGGCACCAAATTTGCCACGTTGCGTACAATAAAAATATCACCTGGGTCAAGATCAAAAAGAATACTTGGATCAACGCGAGAGTCACAACATGACACCATGGCGACTTCAGGCGTTTGTTTTTCGGCCAAGGCCTTAAGTTGTTCACGATTTTGTTTATAATAACCATCAAGAAAACGTTGATGGCCTTTGAGTAATTTTTCTAACATGATATTCCTATGTGGTTAATCACTAACCATTTCAATTAATTCAATCATTGTGCGTATTATTTCACATATTTAGTCGGAAACGGGATTTGTATTAGATGATGTCATATTGAATTTAAAAGTAGAAAATGATAGTGCTTGCACAAGCTTTCTATTAATTCCAATCACTTACAGGTAGTAGGTGACACGGTTACAGAACTGATACAAATCATTGACTTGATTTTGTGCTACTCATGCCTCCCCCCATCACAACTTAAATACCGACAAAGCGATTTAAAAGATCTTTCGTTGGCACCCTGCAACTTTTTCTTTTGCCAAACAAACCATAGCGATTATTTGCAACAACCCTGTAAAAGAAATCCCTAACTGGTCTGGGTAATAATCTTAATATTCTCAATAGCATTTTTGTCATCGTAATATTGAGTGGCAAGCTCTTTCGCCAAGTCACTCTGCATTGGTGCAAAACAAAATTGACCTTTCGGATCACGCTTAATAATAAAATCAACAGCGCCATTACAAAGATTACAGACGCCATCAAATATCACAACATAACGATCACCAACTTCATTTAATCGTGTTTCCTTTTTACTCACTGCTACTTATCCCATCATCATTGATCGCTTTTGTTTCAAATTTTCCTGCATAACGATATGTTTTTCCAAACAATGGATGAGTCAACCGAAAGTCCATAACAAAATGTGTTTCATCTAACCCCGATTCAACAATCGTAGTATGGCCAAGCAGCAACCATTCTGGTATCGGTATGCGTATTTTCCCCAACTGAATTACGTTATGTACACCTTCATAATACAACTTACCTTCTTTAACACTAACTGCCATACGCAAACCTAAAAACGAATTCACATACTCGATAAGTTGATTGCCACCCACATAAAGCCATCTACTTTTAAATAAAATTATTTTACCATCAGGAAACTGTATGGTTCGTTTCCAATATTGAAACTCACCTTGTATTACTTTTTCAACCGTTGTTGGTATTTGCGTGCCCCTGCGGTTTAACAATGTGCCAAATAAACGCAATATATTTAAAATAGGCTGCATAGCTCGTGGGTATTCAATGTCCATTGAACCAATATCTTTATTATCCCCTTCCTGATAATGTGCACGAAGTGTGGCAGGTAATTCACTCCACTGTTCACCTAGCGCTTGGCGCATAATATTCTTGTCATTCATGTGTTATCTCCTAACTGAATTTGAAAACCATCATCAAAACAATTACCAACATTGAAATAAATGCTGGTACACCTAACCAAAACCAATATCGCGTGTAACGCCAATATAGCTCAGGTAATGGAACATCGTTCATGTCAGCCTGTTTAGATAATTTCTGCATACGGATTTGTAACCACACTACCGGAATCCAACATACGCCAGCTAATGCGTACAGCAACAAGCTCGCCATTACCCACGGAGTTGTTATTGGTATATCCAATAACACCAACATAGCGCCGCCAGTAATTGGCTGAATTAAAATAGTCGGTGTTGTAAACAGCCAGTCTGCCAATACTACCTGCCGATTTGTCGCGGCAATATGCGCAATATTTCCGCTGCGATCAGACATCCATTTATACCAAGCACTGCCTAAACCCGTTCCGAACAGAACAACCATACTCATTAAATGAATCATTTTCAGGCTAAGGTAGCTCATGTGGCATCCTCCCTAATAGCTCTCTTAATGGCTCTACGTCCGCCGTATTACCCTGCTGTAGCATTCGTAAGTTATCTGGGTGCATCAGTGGCATGCATAGTTTCCCAAACTGGGAAAATGTCAGCATTACTTTGAATGGAACAGAAACGGTTTTAACTGTTTTTTTACCACTATCAAGTCGTAACTGTTGCAGCCAACCTGCAAAGCTAAACACTCTTGGACCAACCACATCTATCGTTTGTTGTGCTTGCTTAACAGATAAGCAAGCGACTACTGCATCCACCAAATCATCAATATGTACTGGCTGAATAAGTTGTGTACCCTGATCAACGACAGGTAATAAAGGCAGGTTTGCCATTCGTTCAAATAATGCTGTGCTCTTACCACCTGCTCCATACACTAATGAGGGGCGTAAAATGAACCACTCTAAAGACAAACTACGCAATACATCATCAGCCTTTTTTTTACTTAGCTGGTAAGGCGTAAATGCCGCATCGTCTGCACCCAATGCTGAAATCTGAATAACACGATTCACACCCAGCTTCGCGCAAGCCTGAAATAATGCGATTGGTGCCTGAGTATGCAAAACCTTAAAGCTTTGCTTTGCTGTTTCAGAAATGATCCCAACACAATTAATTACTGCATCAACACCTTGAAGCTGTAGTAACCAATCGCTTGCATTTAGCATATGATTAAAGTCGATACCCTTGCTACGGTCAACGATGTTTAATTCGTGCCCAGCTGATTCTAATGCTGCCGCTATACGGCCACCCATAAACCCACTACCACCTGTTAATAATATTTTCATTTTATAAATCCTGAGATTTTATGTGTTGTTTATGCATCGAGGAGTAAGCGATCCCCGTATTACATACGGGGCATACACTGTTATAAAAATCCTTGACGCTATTCTTAGCAAATCCTTCATCATTCACTAGACTTCAATCCCTTCAGCGCGCAGATTATTTTTGTTTACTGCATGATTCCGCCATTTCGCAATAACGATCACATTAATGAGATGCAAAGTTCCTAATACGAGCAATACAATGCCAATGCGTCCACTTAAGAACTCAATGCACACTCTTAATGTTTCTATCTCTTTATGGGTTTTAAGTGCTAAAAGGATGTAGCCAATATTGAGTAAATAAAAGCCAACCACGAGTAAATGGTTCACTGACTTTGCCAACAGTTCATTTCCATCAAAACTATCTACCATAAACACTTGGCCATTTTTGCTAAGTGAATTAGCTACCCAGATAGTCATGCCAATACTAATTACGATGTATGTTGCGTAAGTAAGCTCAATCATCATTTGTTACTCCTCAGTCATTATTGAATTGTCATGACTGAAATTACGGATGTTTGAGAGCAACAGCTTCCAAAATGATAAAAGATGAATAGATAAATATTAAGTCATTTCAGTTCAATGACTTATGATGTTCCGGAATGATAAAAGAAGAAGAGAAAGACTAATTTGATACTGATTTTCGGTAATTTCCAGGTGATTCGCCAATGATTTCTTTAAAAGCGGCATAGAAATTAGATTGTGATTTGAAACCGACTTCCATACTAATAGAAAGAATCGATGCATCGACTTCAGATTTTAATAACTGCTTGGCAGCCTCAACACGCTGCAGACGAATGTACTGTGAAAAGCCCATATCAAATTGAGAATTAATCAGCTCCGAAAGCTGGTGATTAGATATTTTCATTTCATCTGCCAACAACGCCAGACTGAGATTCTCATTCTGATACATTTTTACGACCGTTATCAGCTCATTAAGTGTCTGTTTGCAGGCTTCTATATCGATATTATTCAATGTGGAATTCGAATAGCCTAATCTTACTACCTCATCAATTTCACTCAATACATTCGGAAACACAAATAACGTCCCCGTAACCAGAATTAAGCTCACGCCAATACCATAGGTGTAAAAATGGTAAAAATAGGCGGGATTAATATAGGTGGCAGCAAAACCAAGAATAAGCACAAAAATAGCGATGACGGTAAAAAACGAGAAGAAAATAAACACCAAGCCAAATCGCTTACGTACTTCCCTTAAGTTATACGCAATATTCGTTAGCCAGAGACAATAACCGGTGCCAATCAGAAAAGCACTGGGTACCGCCACTTCACGTGGCGCGATAAATGCTAAAAGCATCGGTAGAAAATGCACCAAGTACTGAGGTTTAACCTTAAGGTCTGGAAATAAAATTGAACGACTAAAGAAATAAAACATCGGCGGCAAAAATAAAATTAAAAGCCGATAATTAACCGTTGATAAAGGATCAGCACCGGATGCGTAAAAAGAAAAGTGGTAATACTGTACAACAGCAACGCCACCCAACAAGCCGATACAAGAACTAAGTGTCACCCAGTTCTTGTTTGTATGCTTAATAAAGAACACATAAGCAATACAGAGTGTTATCGCTGTAATAATTGAAAAACCGATAATGAAGGTACTAATAATTTCCATAACATGAGTATAAATTGCTAAGGATTAATTCGCCACCAAACTCGACCTAACAATAAATATTGACGTAGGATGAACTTGAAATTCTGACCTCATATTCTTAGCCGCCTTTATCGTGCATTTTAAATCACTCATATTGCATTTTGACATGCTTATTTAAGAAGATAGAGCCATAACATCTTATTTTCCTGTTGGTATAGATGTTGCACCACTCAATAAAAAAACAGGTGAAATAATATGAATATCTTCAAAAAAATATTTTTATTGATACTTCTTAATTTAATCAGTGCCTTCGCTCTAGCTTGCGCATTAGGAGGTCCTTCTTACGCCTTACCACTTAATAGCGAATACTCTGACGTACACTACGCCAAAATAGGCAGTAATCTTAATGATTACTTAAAAAGTAATCACAACATTAGTGATTGGGAGTTCGTAAAAGAAGACACCCTTAAAATATTAGCACCCGATTTCACTGATTCTCGAACAAACGTCGGACTAACCTTACCCTCGCTATGCGAAATAGACTATCAATGTGGGAAAGTCATCTTGTTTGTACTATCAAGCCTTCCCATCGCAAACAAATTTAAAGGTATAAAAGAAGTCCCTGACTCAGCGTCAGGATTAACTGCGATCATTAATGATGTCGAACGTAAAACACTTCAAGGCTATCGACATATTGGCAGCTACAACATCAATGCCTCTACTTTAGAAATACAAAACCGCGTTAACCTCACAGAGCGAGAAAATATTATTTATATTGTTCTACAAGCACGTAACAAAACGGGAAAATTATTAAACTTCATCACAGGGAAACGAGTACTTACTTCGATAAACACCTGTAGTGCACGTTATTGGTCGTTAGACAATGCAAACGGTGCGCAATTTAATAATGAACAATGGGAGAACTGGAATAACTATTACTATCGTGATTACAATCAGTATATAAAATCACTAGGTGCATGGATGGAACCCTACCGATTAACAAACCCTAAAATTTATAAAGAGTAGTCACAATAGTTTGCTTGTTTGAATAA
>JALTKP010000171.1 GCA_027078075.1 Gammaproteobacteria bacterium
AGTAATACTTAATTTAATAATAGGATATGGCTATGAAATACCTAGTCTCATTTTTCGTCTCTATCACCCTTCTAGGATTATCTTCATTTGCTCTAGCGTCTGCTGGTGGTGGAGGAAGTGATGCGCCTGCTGATGGACCTGGCTACTTACCATTAAAACCTGCTTTCGTAGTCAATATACGTGATGGTAAAAAATCACGTTTTTTACAAGTTCAGATCCAGCTCAAGTTATCTGATATGACTAAAAGTGAAAAAATTCTGCATCATGACAGCATCATACGTCATACGATGCTAATGCTACTGAGTGGACAAAATGCAACAGATCTCTACTCCACTGTTGGTAAAGAACGATTACGCGTTAAAGCCCTTGATGGTATTAAAGCGGCTCTGGAACACGAAATTAAAGATCTTCCTATTGATGATCTCTATTTCACCAATTTTATTATTCAGTAGGCTCAGGTAATTTTAAGAAATTATCGCGATAATATTTTAATTCATCAATCGAATCTTTCACATCATCCATTGCTAAATGAGATGAAGATTTAGAGTGTCCTCTATAGATCTTAGGTGCCCAACGACTTGCCAATTCCTTCAATGAACTGACATCTAAGTTTCTATATAGAAAATAATCTTCTAATTCAGGCATCATTCGCGCCATAAAACGTCGATCCTGACAAATACTATTGCCACACATTGGCGACTTGCCCTTGGGCACATATTGTTTAAGGAATTCTAATGTCTGCTGTTCCGCATCAGACGTCGTAAAAACACTCTGACGAATACGCTCAACCAAGCCTGACTTACCATGTTGCTTGGTATTCCAGTCATCCATACCATCTAAAATCTCATCATCAACATGTATTGCCACAATGGGCCCTTCAGCGAGAATATTAAGGTCTTGATCGGTCACAATTGTCGCTATTTCGATGATATGATCATTAAATGTATCCAAACCGGTCATTTCCAGGTCGATCCAGATAAGATTACTTGCGTTTTGAGCCATTTGTCACTCCATAATAATTACGACTTGTCAGAATCTAAAGCAAAGGCTACCCTGACACCTTGTTAATTACAATCTACCATAAATAGTCACTCATTATGTCAGCATCCTTATTTACAACCCTATTCGTTATTGCGCTTGGTCTCTATTCAGTTGTACAAATTTGGTTGGCAAATCGCCATCTAAACTATGTTGCAGCACACCGTAGTGAAGTACCCGATGCCTTCAAGAACCAAATTGATCTCGCTGCCCATCAAAAGGCAGCAGACTACACATTAGCCAAAACCTCACTAGAGCGGCTTGACGTTGTTATTGGCGCTATCGTTTTGCTCGCTTGGACATTAGGTGGTGGTTTAGAGTGGCTTGATACTGCTTGGTCATCGACTGAGTTGTCGACACTCTGGATTGGAACAGGCTACTTACTCAGTTTATTTGCCTTGTTGTCGCTTATTGATATCCCTATGTCGATTTACCGCACCTTCGTATTAGAAGAAAAATTTGGTTTTAACCGCACCACAGCAAAAACCTTTGTTATGGATCAAATTAAACAACTTTTCTTACTTATCATTATTGGTGCACCATTAATCGCAGCAGTGCTTTGGCTCATGGACAACATGGGTGAATTTTGGTGGTTATGGGTCTGGGCAGTCTGGACAGGCTTCGGGCTACTAATGATGTGGGCCTACCCTGCTTTTATTGCCCCGCTGTTTAACAAGTTTAATCCACTTGAAGAAGGTTCGCTAAAACAGCGCATTCAAGATTTAATGACACGCTGCGGTTTTAAAAGTAATGGCATTTTTATTATTGATGGCTCAAAACGTTCGGGGCATGGTAATGCTTACTTTACTGGGCTTGGTCAAAATAAACGCATCGTGTTTTTTGACACCTTAATTGAAAGTCTTAGCACCGATGAAATTGAAGCCGTACTCGCCCATGAACTGGGGCATTTTAAACGCAAGCATATTATCAAACGGATTATCAGCATGGCCATTTTCAGTTTAACTGGGCTCGCTATTCTTGGTTGGCTCATTACCCAAAATTGGTTTTACACTGGGCTAGGCGTATCAACTCCTTCGTTACATTCTGCCTTAGCGTTATTCTTAATCGCATTACCGGTATTTACTTTCTTACTCCACCCCGTGACCTCATGGTTCTCGCGTAAACATGAGTTTGAAGCTGATGCCTATGCAGCCGAAGTCAGCAGTGCTAAATCACTCACCGATGCGCTAGTAAAACTATATGAAGAGAATGCCAACACCTTAACACCTGACCCACTGTATTCGGCATTTCACGATAGTCACCCACCCGCTGCGGTGCGTATTGCCCACCTAGCTAGTTAATATGGCAAAAAATAAACTTACCGATCAACAACAGCGGCGTATTGATTCTAATCAAAAAGCCCGTGTTGATGAAAAATCAAGTGCTATACAAGGACTTGTTATAGGTCAGGCAGGTCATCAATTAGATGTTGAAACATCGAAAGGTATCTTACGCTGTAGCCGTCGCAAAAATACTGGCGCGATTGTCACCGGTGACGATGTACTACTTGAATCGGTACCGCCTTCTGAATATGTGATTTCAGCTGTCTTACCACGCAGTAGTTTGCTTGCCCGCCCCGATTTTCGTGGACAAATGAAAGCCATTGCGGCTAATCTTGATCGTGTTTTTATTGTTTGTTCTATCCGCCCTGAGTTAAATGAAGGGCTAATTGATCGCTATCTTGTCGCTACGGAAACACTAAATATCACCCCAGTCATTGTACTAAATAAAATTGATCTTGCTGACACCGAACAACTTGCGGATATTCGTCAACGTATTTCAATTTATTCAAAGCTTGGTTATGAATTAATAGAAAGCAGCGCCAAAACCCAACATGGACTCGATACGCTATTAAATAGCTTGCATGATCACACCAGCATTATGGTTGGGCAATCTGGTGTAGGGAAATCTTCATTAGTTAATGCATTATTACCCGGCATTAATATCAAAACTAAAGAAATTTCTGAAAAACATAACAAAGGTACGCATACAACCAGCGCCTCACGTTTATATCACTTACCTAATGGCGGTAGTTTGATTGATTCACCTGGTGTTCGTGAGTTTGGCATGTGGCAAGTTAGCGAGAAAGAATTGTTTAATGGCTTTGTTGAGTTTCGGCAATACCAAGGTTTATGTAAATTCAGTAATTGCCAACATAAAAGCGAACCACAATGCGCGATTCTTGATGCGATAGAGAAAGGTGAAATTAGTGAAACTCGTTATGATAGTTATAACCGAATTTTAGAATCATTAACAGAATAATTAAAGTTCTCTACGCCCACTAAAGGCATGAAACAAAGTTTGTCCATCAACAAATTCTAGTTCACCGCCTAATGGCACACCATGAGCAATACGTGAGACAGTTATCTCATTGTCTTGCGCTAAACCACTAATAAAATGCGCAGTCGCTTCACCTTCTACCGTGGAGTTAGTTGCAACAATTAATTCTTCAATGTTTTCATTTGCCAATCGTTGCGCCAAAACATCTAGACCAATATCTTCAGGGCCAATGCCATCTAACGGCGACAAATGCCCCATTAAAACAAAGTACAAGCCATTAAACCCCGTTGCCTGTTCTATGGCATGAGCATCTGCAGGTGATTCAACAATACATAACAGAGAACGGTTACGACGCGGGCTTTCACAAATACCGCATATATCGGCTTCCGTAAAAGTCCGGCATTCGCTGCAATGCCCTACCTTTTCTGCGGCACTAGCCAAGGCACCCGATAATAAATTCGCTCCATCACGATCACGTTCCAACAAATGATACGCCATGCGTTGCGCACTTTTAGGGCCAACGCCCGGCAAGCAACAAAATGCATCAACTAATTGTTGAATTAATGGGCTATGCGACATGCAAGCGAACCATTTAGAACGGCATCTTAAAACCAGGCGGCAAAGACATACCACCCATCATGCCAGACATTTTTTCAGATGAAGTTTTTTCAACCATTTGTACGGCATCATTAACCGCTGCTGCGATTAAATCTTCTAACATGTCTTTATCTTCGCCAAGCAATGTATCATCAATATGAACACGCTTCACATCATGACGACCGGTCATGGTAACTTCAACCATACCACCGCCAGCTTTACCAACTACTTCCATATTGGCTAATTCTTCTTGCGCTTTTTGCATATTTTCCTGCATTTTTTGCGCTTGCTTCATCATTCCACCGAGTCCGCCTTTCATCTTCTATATCCTCTTCTTAATTTCAATCGATTGGTTTTACAGCTTGTACTGTGGCACCAAAACGTTCTTGTAATGATTGTACGACAGCATCACTGGCAACATCTGTTTCAGCAGTTTCCTGTCGTTCCTGTTTCTTTCGTTCAGTTTGCATTGCCGGTGTTTCACCCTGCTGCTGGCCGACTTGAATCTCTAAACTAATATCTTTTTGTAGATAAGCCTGCAACGCTTCTGATAATCGTTTTTCAAATTTTTCGCTGTGTAGTTGTTTATTTTCATCACCTAATAATAAACACCACTTCTTATCATCGCGCGATACCAAAGTACAATGCACGGCTAGTTGCTGCACCATTCCAACAATGCCCATTGCCTCTACAATACTCGACCAATCTGAGTCGGCTGAAGGTTTTGTGGCAACGGCTGCAGGCTCAACAGGTGCAGATTCTGCAACACGGGAATCAGTAGCGGTGCTACTTTGTTGTGATACAGCTGGCTTAGTTGCTGCCGGTGCGGCAGGCGTAGCACGACTAGCAATTGGTGTAGTACT
>JALTKP010000172.1 GCA_027078075.1 Gammaproteobacteria bacterium
AAATGAATAAATTAGAACCTGGTCAAATCAGCCAACCATTTCAAAGTCAATTTGGCTGGCATATTGTGCAGACACTTGAGCGTCGCGAATACGATGATACTGATTCCTTCCTGCGCAGTAAGGCTCGTAAATTTATCCGCGATCGTAAAACGGAAGAAGAAACTCAAGCCTGGATTAGACGCATTCGCGATGAAGCCTTTGTTGAATACCGCCTCGACGATATTTAAGGCTTCACGTTTATACTTCATCCTTCAGTAGTATCTAGCCATGAACAATGTCCATCGCATTACATTAACCAGTGGCGAGCCAGCCGGTATCGGTCCTGATCTATGCCTGCTTATTAAGAATAACCACCCTGTCGAGATCGTTATTCTAGGTAGTAGACAATTATTGCAACAACGCGCTACTGAATTAAATCTCGATATTGATCTAGCTGACTACCAACCAGATCAACTTCCCATTGCAGGGCACATCTGTTTACTCGATATAGCTATGCAACATGATTGCAGCGCAGGCTCACTCAACCCAGATAATGCCAGCTATGTTTTAGCCATGCTAGAGCGAGCAACACAAGGCTGCTTAAACAATGAATTTTCAGCGATAGTGACAGCGCCTATTCATAAAGGCAACATCAACAATGCAGGGATAAGTTTTACTGGCCACACAGAATTTCTTGCCCAGCTTTGTCAAACTGAAACACCGGTTATGATGTTAGCTACTGAAGGTTTAAGAGTTGCATTGGCGACCACACACATACCGTTACATAAAGTGGCAGAAAATATCACCAGTGAAAAACTTGAAACTGTCTTAACTATCTTGCATCAAGACCTAGTCTCAAAATTTGGCATTGCTCAGCCACGTATTTTAGTTTGTGGACTAAACCCCCATGCGGGTGAAGATGGCCATCTCGGCATGGAAGAAATCGACATTATCATCCCTTTGCTTGAAAAGTTACGACAACAAGGTATAAAGTTAGTCGGTCCTTTACCTGCTGATACGCTCTTTACACCGAATAAACTAGCAAATGCCGATGCTGTTTTAGCTATGTATCACGACCAAGGCTTACCTGTTCTTAAACATATGGGATTTGGTAAGGCAGTAAATATCACACTTGGGCTACCTATTGTCCGTACCTCGGTTGATCATGGTACTGCCCTAGAGCTTGCTGGCACTGGAAAAGCTGATTCAGGAAGCTTAGACGTTGCCATCAATACCGCCATTGCTATGATGCATTAAGATTAAACAGTCTTAAATGATAAATTATATCCGTAAATTAATTATCAAATACATGTAATCTTCAAATAGAAATTCCTTGTTCATACACGTGGTATCATAGCAATTCGCATACAATATTTAGGCAACCCAATTGCAACACAAAGCTAGAAAACGTTTCGGACAAAACTTCCTAACTGACGATCATGTGATTGATCGAATTGTTCAGTCAATCGGTCTTCAAGCAGAAGATAAGCTAGTTGAAATCGGTCCGGGTCAAGGAGCCTTAACTCGTGAGATGCTTCCTTTAGTAAACAAACTAGAAGTCATCGAACTAGATCGTGATTTGATAACCGGATTAGAAATACTAAAAAGTAGTTATCCCAGTTTAGTTATTCACAACGCTGATGCAATGCGCTTTGATTTTAGCGAACTAAATAATGACACTCAGCCGCTTCGCGTTGTTGGAAACTTACCCTACAACATTTCAACACCACTGATTTTTAATTTATTATCTTACGCCGGCGTCATCAAAGATATGCACTTCATGTTACAAAAAGAAGTTGTGGAAAGGATGGCAGCCGAACCAGGTGGTGGGCAATCAGGCAGACTAACTATTATGGTTCAGTACCGCTGCAAAGTTGAAAAACTATTTATTGTGCCACCAGAATCATTTGACCCACAGCCTAAAGTGGAATCAGCCATTGTTCGTCTAACCCCCTTTACTGAGCTTCCTTTTGTAGCAAATAACGAAAAGGAAATGGCTATCCTTGTTACACAAGCTTTTTCACAACGACGTAAGACTTTAAGAAATTGTTTAAAAAAATCACTCGATGCCGCACAAATCGAATCTGTCGGCATCGACCCTAAGCGTCGACCTGAAACATTATCAGTAGAAGAATTTGTGAGTCTCGCAAATCTAATTAGTTAACTAACCTATCGCTTCAATAATCGTTGCCGCAATACGCTCAGCATGCTCCATCTTCATGGCAGGATAAACAGGCAACGATAAAGCTTCCGTACTGGCTTTATCGCAAACTGGCAAATCACCTACTTTGTAACCCAAATCTTTATACACTTCCTGTAAGTGTAGGCCTAAGGGATAACAATGAGAACTAGGAATGCCATTCTCATTCAGCACACCGCGAACTCGGTCACGATCTGGCATCCGTACGGTGTAAAGATTAAAAGCATGGCCACCATTCTTAGGCAAGGTTGGTGCAGTCACGGCAGAATCTGAAAATAATTCAGTGTATCGTGCAGCAACAGCGCGACGTTTGGCAACATCTGCATCTAGTTTACGCAATTTAATACGCAATAAAGCTGCCTGTACTTCATCGAGGCGGCTGTTATAACCAACCTCATCGTGCATAAACGGCGCACTAGCACCGTGATTGCGAAGTTTCTTAATTTGTTCTACAACAGCTTCGTCGCTGGTGGTAATAATTCCGCCATCACCATAACAACCTAAAACTTTTGTTGGATAAAAACTAAAACCGCCTGTTGTACCGAGGCTACCAACACGCTTGCCGTTTAAATCAGCACCGTATGACTGTGCAGCATCTTCAACAACGGCTAAACCATGTTCGTTAGCAATTGCGTTAATCTCATCCATGCGAGCAGGATGGCCAAAAATATGCACTGGCATGATTGCTTTGGTCTTACTGGTAATTTTTTCTTTAATACTAGCAGGATCAATCGTAAAACAGTCTGGCAAAATATCAGCAAACACTGGAGTTGCACCAACCAAGTTAATGACTTCTGAGGTTGCGTAAAAAGTATATGGTGTTGTAATCACTTCATCGCCAGGACCAACGCCAAGTGCACGTAATGACAACATCAACGCATCCGTTCCATTAGCACAACTCACCGCGTATTTTGAACCAACGTGCTCAGCTAGTTCTTCTTCAAAAGCCTGTACGTTCGGACCTAAAATATAACGTCCGGTTTGACCTGTTTCGTGAATGGCAGCAAACCACTCCGCTTCCAGCTCGTTATATTCAGCCGATAAATCAAGAAATGGGATGGGATCGTTTACGACTGACATGCGGTAATTTTCTCCTTAATGATATGTGCAACACGAACTGCCTCTAAAGCAACACGACCTGTTACTAACGGCGTACCACCATTATTAATCGTATCAATAAATACTTCTAACTCATGGTTAAGCGGTAGGCGTGGTTCTATTTTGAGTTCTTCTGAAACAACACTAGGGAAATCTTCCCCTTCGGCAGCCGGTTGAGTGCTCGCTACAGTAATTTGTTGGTTGGTATAATCTAGTCCGTAATAATGTTCTTGTTCAAATACACGAATACGACGTTGCTGCTTATTAGAAATACGACTTGCTGTAACGTTAGCAACAACCCCATTGGCAAATTCAAGTCGCGCATTGGCAATATCAATGTGCTCAGTAATAACCGGTGTACCGGCTGCTGAAATATTTGAAATCGGCTCACCAACTAGTGACATCACAATATCAATATCGTGAATCATTAAATCTGTTACCACATCCACATCCGTAGCACGCGCAACAAAGGGTCCAATACGAGTTACTTCTAAGAAGCGTGGTTTGCTAACACGTTTAGCAAGTTCCATCACGCCGCCATTAAACCGTTCTAAATGACCTACCTGAAATAACACGCCAGATTTTTCAGCAAGCTCAACCAGTTCAAGTGATTCTTCATAGGAAGGTGCTAATGGTTTTTCCATTAGCATATGTACTCCGGCTTCAAGAAACGGACGTGCTGTTTCAAGATGTAGCGATGTCGGTACAACAATGCTAACGGCATCGACCTTACCAATAAGATCAGCTGCATCGGTGTAACCTTCACAACCATATTGTGCTGCTACTTTATCGACATTGGCGCGATCAACATCAACCACACCAACCAACTCTACGCCTGAAATATTAGAATAAATCTTTGCGTGAATATTACCTAGATAACCAACGCCTACGACGCCGACTCGAATGGGATTTGCCATGAATTCTGCTCTAACCTGTTAATTAATCGGGTTTCAATGCCACAACACCGTTATGACTCTATTAACAGGCTATTCTACCACTGACCGCCTCACGCAGATAGGGGAAGTCGTACTACCAACGATTACTAACCCCTAAAAATAATACTGCTTGATCATTAATAGGAAGTGCCTGATCAGACTCAATACCAACACTGAAGCCAAAATGACGGTATTGTTGACGAACTGCCACGCCAAATTGACCATTTGTCTGTCTGCCAGAATACACGGCTGCATCAACACCTGATGCACTTATCTCATTGAAATATTGATTGTTTTTAGAGGATTTCTGAGAATAATACCAAATAATACCTAAATCAGGGCGTTGCTCATGAGAGAAACTAATCGCAGCCCGCTGCAAATTAGGCTGTTCAACATGAGTCAAACCTTGCCAGCCTACACAACTTTGCCAGGCACTAATTGTTTGGGGACAATTTGTTTCCGAGCTAATGGTCATAGCCCAGCCTTGTTGGTTTTTTTCACCCGCACTCACTGTTGCTGTCACTAAAAC
>JALTKP010000173.1 GCA_027078075.1 Gammaproteobacteria bacterium
GCCTACAGTTACAGAACGCAGTCCACAGCAAAGTGAGCTTCAGGTCGCGCCAGACGGGGCTTTACCTCCAGCCCAGACTCTACGATGGTCTTCCTTGAATGGCAATAAGCATTTATTCAAAACTCCACCTTGATTCTGGATTAGACGTAAAAGCAGCGCCATTACAATACCCGGCAAGACCAATCGCATCCAGATCTTTCTCTTCAAAATTCATAAACGTTACCAGTACTTTGCTTTATCAGGAAAAATCCAGCGCACACCGCCTCGTGGGTCGTCTACATCACCGTTGTAACGTGGAATCACGTGAATGTGTAAGTGAGGCACAGTCTGCCCCGCCGCCTGGCCATCATTAATTCCAATATTGTAGGCCACTGGCTGATAGTCATCGTTAATACGTTGCTTTGCATAATCCAATCCAACCAGTAAGGCACTCCGTTCATCTTCGTTTGTTTCAAAAAATGAGGCGTTATGTCGTTTTGGTATAACCAAAGCATGGCCTTTCGATACAGGGAAGCCATCATAAATAACGAAAGCATGATCGTTTTGCCAGAGAATTCGTTCGAGATCAATGTTACAAAAAGGACAATTGGTGGGCATGGTTTTGGCTATCGGTAAATATCAATATTTTTTAGCATAACTTAAATATCTGAACAATGAGCTGATAGTCGACAATCCCAATCTTGCCTTATATAACGAAACTTTGATATTAATGTAGACATATCTCCCCATACATCTAAAGAAACAATTTCGTCGTCTGTAGCAGGCCGAATTTCAATAAATTCATGATATGCATGATCGGCGCTTGTCGAGCCATTACTGTACATCCATAGCTGCGAATACAAAGGCGGAACATCCACTTGCTCTGCAACAAAATACTCGCCAGAGTCAAGAGATGTTTTTATTTCAGAAGTATCAGAGTCGCTGGCTTTTCCAGTTAACAAGAGTTGGCCAAATGCTTTAAAATTATTAGCATCACGATATAGGTATTCCATCACATAATAATTTTTCATAAATCCCCCTTTTAATATTCTCCATGTTTACGATGCTCTTCCAAGTAATCTTTATTCGGCCTAAATCTATTGGGCAGCTTTATTCTATGCCCTTCTTTCTTTAAAAAATATTCTCTTACACTTTCATTCGTAGCATAGTCACGTATGTTTTTTGAAAGAATAATACGATAGTCATCATCTAGACTAATAAAATTACGGTCAAAAGCCGCATCATAAGTAGCTGATAAACAAAGTCCGTTTGTAGGATCTAATCTATTTTCAGCATTATCCGCCCAGCGAACTATATGGCTGGCACGGTTAACATCAGGTATATTTAAACCAGTAATACAGCACGATTGGTTATAAATTAACAAAATAATTTTTCTAAACACGTTTTGGTTAACGCGCGACTTCATGGCTCGGACAACATCCTTTCCTTCCTTACTTTCTAAACTATCAATAAAATGCTCGGAAAGATTCAGTTCAATAGCAGAACTATTTGGCAACTCAAACTCATCCCCCTCATAAGAATCGAAAACATCAAACAAGTGTTGTTCGAAATCCTTTTCTATTAGAAACACTTCGTAACTTCTAAGTGCTGCCGAACAAAACCCATCTCTTAAATAGCTATCCGGTATGCCTTGAATATTCCAAGGGCTTACAGCACCTTTTCTACGCTCTAGTAAAACAAATTCATATAACTCATGTATTCGTTCAGCAGAATCGACCGACCAAATATTTATGCAATCTTGAAATGAAAAGGGTTTAACTTCTAGCATCAGACAAAGCAAATCTAATGCTCTCACATAAGATACAGCTTTATTGCTACCAACTTGAGTTGTTGATTGTATGTATTTTGAATAAAGTTCTTTGTTCATATTTATTATTAACTCAAGAAAGAACTTTCCAAATAACATTCATAGGCGCACTCCCTTCATGCTCTTTATAATAAACAGGACCATAATATCGAAAAGGAGCAGATTTCTTATTGGCTAATTTATTTTCCCTAATAAACAGATGAATACCAATCCCTAGTTTTTCATGATTAATAAGCTCATGACCCCGTTTATTTTCAGGTGTCGTACTATTTTGACTCTGCCAGTGGAAATGACTTTTATCGACAAAATAATCATGGTACTTATGCTCACTTGCCTTCCCCTGTTTATTGAGAGTAACAAGTAATACGTGTGCCTTTTTATCCTTCAAAACTACATGCCCACTATGCCAATTCCCAGGATTGAATGTCTCACCAAATAACTCGGGGATATCCTCACGCTTGAACTCCTGCCCTACTGCGAGACCTAGAGGATCTAATACTGCTTTCAACCTAGCCAATGTTCTCATGTTTTCGTTAGCTTCATAGTCTGGGTATGCAGGGTTTGTAGCTTTTAGTATATATTTACCATCTGCTGTTTTGGATACTCGGCGTAATAGATACTGATCATTGTCACTTATGTCTTGACGCTCAATTACAACAGTCGAACCTGTAATCGAACCGGCATGTGCTGGATTCAAGTGCTCAAGTAGCAAATAGTCGCCATCATGAACAGGATTCTTACCTCCATTCATTGAATCACCAATTGCGCGTGCAATAAAGTGACGTGCAGAATCAAGTTTTCCATATTCTAACCCTAATCGACGGTATTCATCAGCATCCGTGTTACCATCTCGAAAATACCCACAGGCAATACGTAGATTTGGAAAATATGGTAGTTCTGTACCAGTAGTATCATCCGTTGATATTGGAAACACATTGCTTTTGTTTGAGTCAAGAGCCAGCCGTGGTTCATAGGCAGTAAGGCGATAATTCACTAGCTCTTGCAACATGATAGAAAAATCTTCCTGAAGATTTTTGGGTATTGTGAAAATAGGTTTAAATTTATCACCAATGACTTCAAACCATATATTCTGTTTTACTTTTAGATTGCCACCAATCCAAGCATTGATCGGATTCCCTTTCCAATACTTGACCCATGATCTCAAATCAATATGATCAACATCCTGGAATCTATCGCTCAAATCGGTGATAAAGTTTCGTCTACGTCGAAACACCTCCATAGACCACTCAGATAACTCTTCCAGTGTGGGCGCTTGCCGAAAACCATCATGTTCCAACATGGCCTCTAATAGCACAGCTTTGAATGATTTTGTCATTCGGGTAGTCTCTATCTCACGAAAGAAATCTTCATATTGATGTAAACACTTAATTTCTACTGCAGAAAGATCACCCTGTTCTTCCAGCAACTTCCACCATTGACCATATTGGTTACGAAGCCGTTGCAGACTTGCACCACTACGATAATATTCACTCAAAGTGGGCCTGCGACCTAGAGAATCTCGCAGAGTTTCGTAATCCTTAGATACATCCTCTCCCTGTAATCCAGCGAGGAAATCTATAATTTTTAGATCATAGTTAACATAACAACCGTTGGGTAATTCAAGCTTTTTGTCTCGCACATTCTTGGCGAATTCTGACAAGGCGCGATTAGTTCCTTCAATTCCAAACAGTGCCTGTGGCTTATTTAGAAATCCTCGGTGATTACCAATAAAATCAAGTATCACTAGACAATCTTTACTCGGGTGCTGACGCAACCCCCGTCCCAGTTGCTGAATAAAAAGCACCTTAGATTCCGTAGGGCGTAACATCATTACCGTATCAATAGCTGGCAAATCCACACCCTCATTAAATAGGTCAACGGAAAAAATAATTTGTATCTCAGACTTTCCTAGTTGCTCCAATGCTTCACTGCGATCAATTTCTGAACCACCATAGACTGCAACCGCATTAACTCCTTCCTTTTGAAAACGATCAGCCATAAAATTTGCGTGCTTAATAGATACACAAAAAGCGAGTGTTCTACGCTGGGCCTTCTCTCTCCATTGGTTGTAAGCATGTTTAGCCCTCGCCAAGGTAGCCAGCTTATTGGACAGCGAGTCAGGTTCGAAACGTCCATTACGCCAAGGTATTTCATTGTAATCAACAGATTCATCATAAATTCCGTAATAAGTGAATGGGCACAAGATTTTCTGTTCAACACCGTGAAAAAGATTACATCTAAAAACCAGATTATCATCACACAAACTAAGAATGTCGGACTGATCGGTACGTTCCGGCGTTGCTGTGAGACCAAGAAGAAAACGCGGTTGAAAATAAGTAATCAATTTTCGATATGTTGGAGCAGCAGCATGGTGAAACTCATCAATCACGATATAATCAAAATGATCGGGCAAGAAGTTGTCTAGGTGATGCGACTTTCCTAATGTCTGAACCGAAGCAAACAATAAATCAACATCAACTTCTTTTCGACTGCCATTGTATTGCCCCACTCGTAAGTGAGGATGAATACGCTGAAATGTGTTTTCGGCTTGAAGAAGAATTTCTTCTCGGTGTGCGACAAATAACACCCGCTTGGCACCTAATTGTGCTGAGTCAAATGCTGCCAAAAAAGTCTTACCCAAACCAGTTGCCATAACAACTAACCCACGCCGAAAGCCGGCATCACGTGTTTCTATTAGGGAGCGCAATGCCTCACTTTGCACCTCATTAGGTTCAGGAATAGGCAGTTCAGCATCTGTACTGCCAGGTGCAATAGGTAAATCAGGCAGTTTTCGTCGTTGTTCATATGCATCAATCCAATCGTGACTTAATCGAATAATATCTGGATGAGCTAGTAAGCGCTGGTACTCTTCTCGGATTTCCTTAA
>JALTKP010000174.1 GCA_027078075.1 Gammaproteobacteria bacterium
GGTGAGTTTTACAGCGTTAGTCATTCGATCCGAAAAGCCAAAGACGATCAGGGTGAAGATATTCCTGGTGTCACAAACTTTGAACAACTGGTTGAGTTAGGTAAGAGCGGTCGACTTGATGCAAATGATCAATCGGTTGTTCATATTGTAGATTGGTTATTGCAGTATGCATTTGATCAACGTGCTAGTGATATTCATCTCGAGCCACGTCGTGATATGAGTAATATTCGTTTCCGTATTGATGGCGTAATGCATAATGTTTACGACATGCCAACACCGGTATTAATTGTTGTGATTAGTCGGATTAAAGTTTTGGGTCGAATGGATGTGGTTGAAAAACGTCGACCACAAGATGGTCGTATTAAAAGTAAAACACCAGAAGGCGATGAAATAGAATTACGTTTATCAACAATGCCAACTGCGTTTGGTGAGAAACTGGTAATGCGTATTTTTGATCCAACCGTATTGGTTAAGGATTATAACGCACTCGGTTTTAGTAAAAAGAATGTGGCTGATTGGAAACATATGATCAAGCACCCACATGGCATCATTCTCGTAACGGGACCTACCGGTTCGGGTAAAACTACAACACTTTATTCAACCTTAAAATCGCTGGCTAAATCTGAAGTGAATGTTTGTACAGTTGAAGACCCGATTGAAATGGTAGTACCTGATTTTAATCAGATGCAAGTGCAGGCTAATATTGGGGTTGATTTTGCAGCTGGTATTCGTACTTTATTACGACAAGATCCTGACATTATTATGGTTGGCGAAATTCGTGATAAAGAAACCGCTGAAATGGCAATACAAGCAGCGTTAACCGGCCACTTAGTTTTATCAACACTTCATACTAATGATGCTTCAGCGGCAATACCGCGATTACGTGAAATAGGTATTCCTGCCTATATGATTAATGCCACCTTAGTTGGTGTCATGGCACAACGTTTGGTACGTACACTGTGCCCACATTGTAAAGAGCCAACTGAAATTGATGATGTGATTTGGAAGGGTTTAATTGCACCTTGGACAGTATCAGGCGCTATGAATTTTCATAAAGCTGTTGGTTGTGAAGAATGTCGGCATACAGGTTACCTTGGGCGAATGGGGATTTATGAATTAATCATTTTTGATCAGAATTTACGTAAACAAGTTGGTAAAGAAACCAGTAGTGTAGAAATAAGAAAAATGGCAGTTAAACAGGGAATGACACGGTTACGAATTTCAGGTGCGAATAAGGTTGCTAAAGGATTAACAACGATTGAAGAAATCATGAAAGTTGTTCCTCCCGATGATGAGGATTAGTAGCGCTTACTTATAGTGTATAAACTTGAAATCCTGAATATTGACACCATATCTGTGGTAATTAACAAAAATCAAGGTGGTTAGAATGGAAATCTCAACGATTGTTACATTGGTTATTATTGCGCTTATCATTTTCTATTTTATAGGTATTTTTAACCAGCTAGTTACACTTAAAAACCGCTATGAGAATGCATTTTCACAAATAGAAATTCAATTAAAGCGCCGCTATGATCTTATCCCTAACTTGATTGAAACTGCCAAAGGTTACATGAAGCATGAGCGTGAAACGCTGGAAGCAGTGATTGCTGCGCGTAACAATGCTTCAGCCGGTTTAGATGCATTGGCAAATAATCCTGGCGATGCTGAAGCCATGAAGAATTTAGTTGGTGCAGAAGCTAACTTAACCGGTGCCATGGGCAAATTTAGTATGTTGATGGAGGCTTATCCTGACATCAAAGCCAACCAGAATATGATGCAACTAAGTGAAGAGCTAGCAACGACTGAAAATAAAGTGGCGTTTGCAAGACAGTCATTTAATGATCAAATCATGGCTTACAACACATATAAACAATCTTTCCCACAAAATATAGTGGCAGGTCCATTTGGGCATGCGCAAGATGCAAGCTTGCTTGAATTTGAAGATAGTGCAGCTATTCAGGAAGCACCTAAAGTTTCTTTCTAATATTTTTTAATCGGTAACATATGAATTTTTTTCAACACCAACAGCAGGCGCGTACTAGTACGCGCAGGCTGATTGTATTATTTGGGCTTGCTGTTTTATCACTCGTTATCATGACTAATGTGTTAGTCATGTTTGCGTTTGGGTTTTTAGATGATGGAATGCAAACAATAACTATTACAGCCATAGATATAGATTGGCAAGTCATTGGTGCGGTGAGTATTGTCGTTTTGTCGGTTATTTTTATTGGTAGTGTGTATAAAATAAGTAGCCTATCCTCAGGTGGTACAGCGGTCGCTGAGATGCTTGGTGGTAAACTTCTCTCTCATGGTGATAATGATCCGGATAAACAAAAAGTACTCAATGTAGTTGAGGAAATGGCAATTGCATCGGGAACACCAGTTCCCCCAGTTTATTTGATGGATGAATCCGGTATCAATGCTTTTGCAGCAGGGTTTACACCGAGTGATGCCGTGATCGGCGTGACAAGAGGCACAATTGAAACCTTAAACCGTGAACAACTTCAGGGTGTTATTGCGCATGAATTTAGCCATATTCATAACGGTGACATGCGACTAAATATTCGATTAATTGGCATTCTGCACGGCATCTTAGTTTTGGGAATTATCGGTTACTACATGATGCGATCCGGCGCCCGTAGTCGTAAAAACGGTGCTGGGGTAGCAGGGCTTGGCCTTGGTTTGATGGTTATTGGTTACGCAGGTACCTTTTTTGGAAACATAATTAAAGCCGCAGTCAGTCGGCAACGGGAATTTCTCGCGGATGCCTCGGCCGTACAATTTACCCGTAATCCGGATGGAATTTCAGGAGCGTTAATTAATATTGGGGCGAGCCAATATGGTTCAACAATTGAAAACCCAGAAGCATCTGAAATTAGCCATTGTTTGTTTAGTGCAGGCATGAGTAGTTTTTTCTCAGGATTATTTGCAACCCACCCACCTTTAGATGAGCGAATTAAACGAGTTAACCCTTCATGGGATGGCGTTTTTGTTGCGAATAAACCAAAGCCTAAAGCTGATGTAGTTGATGATAAGGCAAAGTCAGATCTGGACGATAAGAAGCGCAATATCGGAGCAACAGCGGCTGTTATTCTTGCTGGTGCGGAGCAACTAAGTCAAACCGGGCAAGTAGAACAGGTACATCTTCAAGCTGCTATTAAGTTATTAGATGATCTACCAAGTGCTTTTGCAAAGGCGGTGCGTGAGCCTTATGGTGCACGAGCGGTTATTTATACGCTATTAATTGATGATAGTGATATAGATGTTTATCGAAAACAATTATCACATATTAAATACAATGCTGATTCAGGTGTGCCACAACAAGTAACTAGGTTATTAGAAATTCGCGACCAATTAACGACTGAGATGCGTTTGCCATTAATTGAATTAGCATTACCTTCATTACGACAACTCTCTGTTCCACAATATGATTTATTTAAAAGTATTGTTGAAAGGCTTATCGAATTAGATGGCCGTGTTAGTTTGTTTGAATGGATACTTAAAAAGCTGGTTTTTCATCACCTTGATCGTGTTTTTAATATAACCTCAGCTGGATCTAGGCAATACCTAACTAACAACAAAGTTGTTAAAGAAATAAGTTTGTTACTGTCGGTAATGGCTCAAATTGATACGCAAAATAATTTAACTAATCAGCAAGCTTTTGATGCAGCTAAGGAACATTTGTCAGGAATAGAAATATCTTTAATCTCAGAAGATGAAATTGACTTTGTTAAGCTAGAAGCAGCGCTGGATAAACTTAGTAGTTTAGTACCATTAGATAAAAGTGATTTATTAAAAGCTTGTGCAGCATGTTTAACTGCAGATGAAAAAATTAGTGTAAAAGAAGCTGAGTTGTACCGTGCTGTATCAGAAGTGCTGGACTGCCCAGCACCGCTGTTGTTGGTTGATGCTTAAATAAATTATTTCTCATTTTTCTCGATAAGAAATAATATAGGATCAACACGTTGGTTGTTTAGGCTGACTGTCCAATGAAGGTGTGCCCCAGTAACGCGACCGGTTTGACCTACAGTACCAAACTTATCACCGCGTTTTAGAATCTGGCCTGGTTTGACGTTAATTTCATTCATATGTGAATACATGGTAACTAAGCCCTGACCATGATCAATCATCACTGAATTTCCATTAAAGAAATAATCACCCGTTTCAATCACGATGCCATCAGCAGGAGCGACCAAAGGTGTACCTTGTGCTGCAGCAATATCAAGACCGCTATGAGGTTTACGAGGTTGGTTATTAAAAAAACGTCGCAATCCAAAAGGGCTAGTAAAAGGCCCTTTTACCGGAAGAATAAAATTTGGCTTGATGGCGTCGTTATCACTCCAGTGTTTTAGAGCACCAATAATTTCTTTTTTATCTGCACGAATACGATCAAGATCATTTGCGTAAGGATTTACTTTACGTTTGTTGGTAATATTGAGGTGTTGGGTTTTATATTTCTTAGGTTTAACAGTGAAATGTTTTGTGTAAGGGATCTCACCTTTGGATTTTATTTTTATTGAATGACGCCCAGTCTTTGCTCTGAGCCCAATGCCAACAATGGCAACCCAGCTATTATTATCACGCATGACCATGACGCGACGTTTATTGTAAGTAGCTACAGGACGTTTATGATCGTCCGATTTATCGAGCTGAATAATGGCAACACCACCTGGTATGGCGTTGTTTTTAG
>JALTKP010000175.1 GCA_027078075.1 Gammaproteobacteria bacterium
TAACAAAGGCTTTGAAGAACACGCACGTGAAACCGGTTTAGCTGACATGCCTCAAGTGGGCGTAGTACCTGATTCACACTAGGAATTGAATAAATTATGTCATTAGTATTTGAAGGTAATGAAGTCAGCGTTGATGATGAAGGTTATCTATTGGATCCCACCATGTGGGACAATCAGGTGGCTGAACAGTTGGCCGATCAACTTTCTTTAGAAATGAATGAAGATCGCTGGCAAATCGTTAATATTGTTCGTGAACATTATGAAACAACCACCTGTGTTCCAGAGTTGCGCACGGTATTGAAACGTTTAAAAGAGCAGTCAGGTAAAGATAAAGCCACAAGAAAACATGTTTATTACCTGTTCCCATACGGGTATGGGCAAATGGCATGTAAAATCGCCGGTATGCGTAAGCCTTTAAAGGTTTTGCTGGATCTTTAAATCCCATCAATTAATAATTTTATTACTTGTAGTCGTGTTAGTTTAGGCTAAATTTTGTTCCTAATGCTTCTTTTATATCACTTTTTGTAACGAAACCATCACCATCACTGATCTCATTACCCCATTGTGAGCAAGTAAGCTTGAGAACATCTGGCTGTTTAGACGAGCTTAGGCTAATAATTGTTTCATGAGCTTGAGCTGTTTCACCACTAAAAGGGTATACCTCGTCCTCAATGACACGAGTGATTGTAAACGTATCTGAATTGAGTGTCTGAGTATCAGAGCTCAGGCTCGATATTTCAATATTACAATTAGGATAATATTCATCAACCTTGGCTTCACTTACACGTTTCCCGTATTGAAAATAGGCATCTGCTTTATTAGGCGCTATTTTAATAGGCGTATTCAGGGTTAGAGTCGAACCGATGGTTGTAGTGGAGTTACCTGCATTAACAGTATTAATTGCAAAAGCAAGTAATGAAGCTGCACTTATTTTTAATGCTGTATTTATCACTATCTTCTCCAAAAGATTAAATCAAGTATTCTGAATTTAATAGACATTAATTTACATTAAATGTTCAAAACGGTTTTGATACTAAGATCATAGTTATTTTAAACATAGGAAACAAAAGTTTACAAATAAATGCCCAATCTCAAGGGTAATTGAAGTGAGTGTTGATCTGGATCAATATGACTTATTTAGTCCTAAAGTAATGTGAAGTTGTTGCCGATAGCATCAAGGTGAAAACGAATTTATTTTTTATTGAGGAACTGTAATATGAGTAATTTAACAGAAATAATACTGGCGCCTGCTGTAGCTCTAATGAATAAGATTAGTTTGCCCGTTAAATTTTCACTCATTTTTGTACTATTTTTTGTCCCGGTAACTTATACCGCTTATGTGTCGACGGTGGAGCAACTGCATGTCATTGATAACATGGAGCTTGAGAAAAAGGGACTAACATATATGCAGTCCTTGCGACCATTATTTGAGAATATTGCAGCCACGCGTGGTATGACAAATGCTTATTTAAATGGCAATACATCACTTAAGAATAAAATATATCAGAGACGTAAAACTGTTGATGCAGAAGTGGTAGCATTACTGGAAATAGATGCGAAATACCGCAAAGACCTCAATACTGGTGATATGGCAAAAAGAATTCAGGAACAATGGCGTTTATTGGAACGAGACGCTTTTGATAAAAAACCTGAAGAAGCATTTGAAGATCATACTCGAGTAATTAATTTAGTACTGGCATTGAATGTACATATATTAGAGGTATCCAAACTTATTTTGTCGAACGACATTGATATAAATTATACAGCAAATATTCTGGGTGTAAGAATTCCAGGTTTGGCTGAAACACTTGGTAAGGCAAGGGGTTTGGGTGCAGGCGTTGCGGCATCAGGTAATATGAGTGCTGATGCGCGATTAAAGCTAACCGGATTTGTTCAAACGATCGAAAATGCAAATATAGCGATGTCTCACGGTTTTGATGTTGTGTTTGAAAGCAATGATAAGATGTCGAACAAGTTATCATCATTGCGTAATGATGCCATCACTGCGACAAAGAAATTTATTAATATTACACGGAATGAGTTACTGCAAAAAGAAAGTATTGATATTGATTCAAATAAATACTTCGAGAAAGGATCATCTGCAATCAAGGATAACCTCTTTTTATATGATGCAACTTTGCCTCAACTGGAAGAATTACTGAATAGTAGAATCGAGGCTGCGCAGAATGCGATAATCATTAATGATGGTATTAGCGTAGCACTGTTGTTGTTAACTGCATTCTTGTTTGGTGGATTTTATATCGGATTGATGAAGTCTATTCGCCGAATAAAAGATACAGTCCATTCTATGGCTGAAGGTGACTTGACGGTTGTGGTTAAGCTCGATGCCCAGGATGAAATGCAATTGATCGCTGAAGATATGAATATGATGATTGAGCGAACTAATGCACTTGTATCACAGGTTATTAGCTCAGCAAATCAGGTTGTCATCTCATCAGATCAAAGTTCTGTTGCATCTGAAAATACACGCACAGGCGTCGAGCAGCAGAATGTAGAACTGGAGTTGGTTGCAACGGCGATGAATGAAATGTCGGCAACAGTTCATGATGTCGCCAAAAATGCGTCTAATACGGCACACTCAACACGTGATGCAGATAAAGCGGCGAATGATGGTCGGTCAGTAGTAAACCAAACTATAGATTCTATCAATGAACTTGCAAATAAAATGCAACAAGCCAGTGAGGTTATACAAACACTTGAGCAAGACAGTGAAAGTATCGGCTCTGTATTAGATGTGATTCGAGGTATTGCGGAACAGACCAACTTATTAGCACTGAATGCCGCCATCGAAGCCGCTAGAGCGGGTGAACAGGGCCGTGGGTTTGCGGTAGTAGCAGATGAAGTACGAACATTGGCAGGCCGAACCCAGGATTCTACTCAGGAAATTCAGACTATGATTGAAAAACTCCAACAGGGTGCCCAAAGTGCAGTGAAGGCAATGTCTGAAGGGCTCTCACAAACAGAGAAAACAGTCCAACAAGCAGGTCAAGCAGGCACAACGCTTGAAGAAATAACTTCGGCAGTTGATCAAGTGACAATGATGAACGATCAAATTGCCTCTGCAGCGGAAGAGCAGAGTGCGGTTGCAGAAGAAATTAACCGTAATGTGGTTAATGTGCGAGATGTTGCGGTTAATACGGCAGAGAATGCAACCCAAACAGCATCAACGAGTGAGTCGTTAAAAGAAGTTGCGTCACAACTACAAGTGTTAGTGAGTGAATTTAAAGTTAATTAATATCAATATACAATATTAGTTATAGAATGAGCCGAACTATTTAGTTCGGCTCATTCAGTAGTGCACGTAAACTGCTGAGTGTCGCACGTCCTTCTTCCTGCGTTTTCTCCGGATCAGCCTTCTCACCTTCAAAGTGCAACAACTCTTGTGGAATTTCATCGAGAAAACGGCTAGGTAAACACTGAATCATTTCGCCATAACGCTTACGGCGTAGCGCATAACTGAATGACATGGTTTTTTGCGCCCTAGTTATACCGACATAAGCAAGTCGTCGCTCTTCTTCAATATTATCTTCTTCAATGCTGACACGATGGGGAAGAATGTCTTCTTCCATGCCAACTAGATACACATGTGGAAATTCCAGACCTTTTGCGGCATGCAGAGTCATCAAGTGAACATGGTCACCTTCCAGTTCATCATCACGATCAAGAATATCAAGGAGTGTTAAGCGACTAACGATATCACCTAGATCGGCATCACTGGATTTGTTGGATAAACGTTCTATCCATTCAATCAGTTCAGAGACATTGTCCATTTTTCGTTCTGCGACTTTCTCATCGGGGTAACTGTCTTTAAGCCATTGAGGATAATCAATGTCAGCAACCAGATTTTTTACCACAAAGGTAGGCGCATTGGTTTCAGCTGAATAAACCTGTTTATCTAACCAGTCAATAAAATATTGAATGCGACTTACTGCACGATTAGGCAAGGCATTAACAATGGACGGGTCGTGCATTGCCGCAAATAAACTTGAATTTGTGTCAGCGGAAAAGGCCACTAATTTTTCTAATGTGCCAGGACCAATCTCGCGGCGCGGCGTATTAATAATGCGTAGCATGGCATTATCATCATCCGGGTTGGTGATAACACGCAGATAACACATGATGTCTTTGATTTCGGTGTAGGCAAAGAACGATGTGCCACCACTAAGATAATAAGGGATGTTATATTCACGTAAGCCACGTTCAAATAATCTTGATTGAAAATTACCACGATAAAGAATTGCGTAATCTTTGTAATCGGTACGGTGTCTGAACTTATGGTGTAGCAAACGGGTGACAACTTTTTCTGCTTCTTGTTCTTCATTGGCAGCACGAATAACGTGCAATGACTCACCAAAACCCAGTTCACTCCACAATGCTTTTTCAAATACATGTGGGTTATTTGCAATAACACTATTTGCGGCCTGAAGTATGCCACCCATTGAACGATAATTTTGTTCGAGCTTAATGACTTTCAGGTCAGGGTAATCTTCGGCCAACAAATTCATATTTTCAGGTTGTGCACCGCGCCAGGCATAAATAGATTGATCATCATCACCGACCACGGTTAAACAACCACGATCACCCACCAGTAATTTTACTAATTCATATTGGGTTTTGTTGGT
>JALTKP010000176.1 GCA_027078075.1 Gammaproteobacteria bacterium
GGCGTAAACCGTAAGCCTGACAGGCATCGAGCACTGTTTGCTTCACTTGTTGTTGTAACTTCTCCGACAAACGCGAAGGAGAAATATAATAAGTTTCTTCAAAATAAGGGCCATTAAGCGGATCTGGTTTATCAAACAGTGCCAATGTTGTTAATTCGCCATTTGCTAAGATGCCTTCGTAGGCAATTTCAATTCCTTCAATAAATGACTCTGCCAAAATAGCTTCAGCTTCATCAGCAACCTCAACTTCCCGCAGTATTGTCATGATTTTGTTTATCGCTAATTGCGCCGACTCAGTATCATCAACACGAATCACGCCACGACTTCCTGACATAGCTAATGGTTTCAGAACACAGGGGTAGTTAAGTTCTTGTAATTGAGCAGCAATAGAATTGTCTAATTCGATACGTTGATGTGCAGGAACGGCGACACCTGCGGAAAGTAAGCAGGCACGCGCGTGATCTTTGCGCCGCGCAATTAATGCTGCCTCAGGAGGGTTGTGCATCAGACCTAGTGCTTTTGCTGCGCTTGCCGCAAGAGCCACACTCATATCATCAGTGCCAAGTACCGCCTGAAAAGGCGTTTCTTCTGCCGCTGATAGGATTTCTAGCAACGCCTGCTGCTGATCTGAAAAATCTATATGCAGACCTTTATTGATCACTGAAATAATGGAATGTTCGCCCGCTGAAGCGATTGTAATATCGATACCTAATTGCTCTGCCGCATTAATATAGGGCGCAATTCGGTAACTATGATGTGGTGCAATAATCAGTAAACGGGACATTTTGATTGTGTCATGGGCATAAAAAAGTCTGCAGCCATTATAGCTGCAGACTCTTAATTTTTAATAATGACGGGACGCTTATGCGCAACCACCGCCACTTGCACCACCGCAACCACCACAAGAACCTGAGCCACCGGTTGAAGCAAAGACGTTATTAAAAACAAAGCTCGCGCCATTCATACCATTCTCAGCGTAATCAATCTCAACACCTTGCAGGTAATTAAATGCCACGGAATCAACATAAACTTTGAAACCATCTGCGTCATAAATTTTGTCATTATCAAACTGGTCACCGGTAAAAGTCATGCCGTAAGTCATGCCACTACAGCCACCACCTGACACAAATAGACGGATTGCTGTGATGTCATCGTCTTCCACATCATCGAACAACTTGCGCATTACACCTTGTGCTGCCGCCGTTAAGGTAATGTCTTGTTCACTCATTGCACTACTAAATTCCATCGTTCACTCCTAACTTTCACTACTGGCATAACACCAGACAGAATTAATTATGGGACTATTGTACTCGGTCTGGCTGATGATCAAAGCAATTATTTCTTTATATCCTTGTGTATTAAAGGGATAAAACCATAACAAAATTACAGTAATGCACATGATAACGAATTATGCTTGATTTACACAGTCACCATATTATCAGTAGTAAAGGCGTCTGCCTTATGGGTACCGTAACGATCATATTAATTTTATTGGCTTTATCTAGTTACAATAATTACAAAGATGTCGACAAAATAAACATTAAAAAAACCGCTACTCAATTAAAGCAGCGGTTTCTTAAAAACACTTATGTTTCAATTAAAATTTTTGCGTATAACGTAAGTAATAATCAACATCCACTCGATCTTGTAACGCCCCATTAATATCATCTAGATCTTCACGACGACGTAGGCGCGCTTCAAATTTTGATTTCTTATCAATTTTCCATGAGTAACGCGCTTCAACCAATGTATTATTATTACGAAAATCTGGTGATAACAACCAGCCTGCTTCTATACGCCCAACCACAATACCCAAACTATGCTTTGGCACAATATCAATAAAGTTAAACGTTACATTCACAGCTCCACCACCCACTTTTCCTGAGCTACCCGTTTTTGCTGCAAGCTTTGTTGGTGTGTTTCCGGCATAACCGAGTTCACCACCTAACTGAAATTTCGTACCCGAATTACCTAATGGCCAGCGTGCAGAGATCCGTCCAACGACTGCCCAATAATCATCAATACGTCCTGTAGCCGTACCATCTACACGTAATGCATCGGGTAAATACGTAACATCAATTCCACGCTGTACAACAGGGCCCCATTTTTGCTTATTCTCTAAAGCAAAGAAGCCACTAATACGGCTGCCTTCTTCCGTAAAATTCAACTGTCCACGTCGAACTTCAGTTGCACCCTCATCAGAATTATATTGAATTATAGTATGTGCCTTCCAACCATCACTCAATTTATACTGTGCGTGAATACCATCGACCCAAGTGATATCAGTGTTCGGACTATTGTTACGATCTAAGGATTTCTTTGCGACACCATCTAATTCAAATTTGGTTTGGAAACGCCCCACCAGAATTTTCCAGTCAGATGATGGCTTCCAAGTTAGATATAATTGATCGAGCGTAGAGTCTCCACGTCGTAATCCATCACCTGATGGAATAGCCTGAAATAATTCAAAATGTGGGTGATTGCGATTCTCTGTTGAGTAACGCCCAGCAAAACGCACCTTACCCGACAAGGTATTGCTAAATTTAGCACCTACACCGACTCGAACCCGTAAGCGAAACTCATCAGTCGTATTCTGACTTTTATTGCGATCATCTCGATCACTAGAAAAATAACCAAACCGGAAATCACCAGAAATCTTATAAGGACTCCCAGATGATGTGCTGTTGGCCGCGAAACCTACATTGGCAATAAGTGCCAAAGTCACAACCGATACTAAACGACGCATAAAATTCTCCTAAACTCTAACGCAAATGATAACTATTCGCATTTATAATTACACAATAGTGATATGTTGTCTAGTGACAAACAGCAAACATTAGTAGCCGATAAGCAGGTGAGAACTTAAAAAATAAAGAATTTGAAGGGGTTAGTGCCTAATACGTGTTTCTATTTGGCCAAGTTGGCGCTCGGCATCCATCAAATGATGTCGCCAGTGAAATTCATAACTGTGTTGCCAATCTCGTGCAGCTTGATTTGGGTTTTTCTCGAGCAAGTGCAAACCATGCTTTAAATCAAAGTAGATGTCGGTAATATCATCAGCAAGTGTACCGGATAGACGCTGCCCCTCTATACCATCATATTCGTAATTGTAGCCATTACGTTCGCCAAGTACCGTGTATAGCTGAGTAAATAAATCAAAACGCGCATCATAATCCGTGCTGTGCTCGTAGACACTCATACTATCTGCCTTACCAAGCCCACTGACAGCCGTATGCAAACGAGGTAACAGATCAGCCATTTCTTCTAACCATGACTCCAACTGACAGTCTTCAAAGCGCTCAACTAGCTCGCAAAAACTGCTGGCCAACTGAGCCATTTGCTGTGTCATTTCTGTGTTCATTGATTATTTCCCCATATCAGACACTTACTGGTCTTTAGGATAAGTGTAGTCAAATTTTTGGATTTTCCCACCGAGAAGGCGACAAAATTCAGCAATAAAGTAGTTTTTTACTGGGGAGTATTTTGCTTAAGAACCGATTAATTTCTTAAGATCATTAATAATTTCAGTAGCATGCTGACGAGGACTGACTGATTCATAATGAACCGCAACCTTACCTTGAGGATTAATGATAAATGTCTGACGACTCGAATAACTAACGGGACCAAAACCACGCAAGACATTATAGGCTTTAGCAACCTGTTTTTTATCATCTGCTAACAAGGAAAATGGTAAATGGTACTTCTCTGCAAACTCTTTATGAGAGCTCACATCATCTAGGCTAACACCAATAACAACCGCACCCAGTGCCCGAATACGAAAGTAGTCATCACGAAAATTACAAGCCTGTGTGGTACATCCTGGTGTGTCATCTTTTGGATAAAAATACAGAACTAACCATTTCCCACTGTAATCAGTGAGACGTTGGCGCTTACCATTTTGATCCAGTAAATCGAATTCAGGCGCATCACTACCAACCGTAGGGCCAGATGCTGCGTGTGCCGGTAACATCATATAGATTGTGCCTATAAACAATAAGCCAATCACCACAATCATTGTGTAAGAAGTACTCATTTTGCTAGTTCCTTTAGCAACAGAAATCTGATTCCTATTCATTAAATTTCAACCATTTCAAAATCATCTTTGCCGGCACCACAATCAGGACATTTCCAATTTGGGGGCACATCTTCCCACTTAGTGCCTGCCGCAATACCATCATTAGGCCAACCCTTTTCTTCACTATATACATAGCCACAAATTACACACAGATAAGTTTTCATACTTTTAATTTTCCTTCAAGATTCCATGCTACCCTAAACGCAATAGCTCATTACTGCGTTTCAACAACGCGCTACTATTGAAACTGAAATATGAATAAACAGCAAGACAACAAAGCCGTTATTGTGGTGAGTTTTTCCGGACATGACCCTAGTGGTGGCGCGGGAATACAAGCTGATATCGAGGCAATCAATGCCAACCATGCGCATGCTTGCACTATAATTACAGCCTTAACGGTACAAGATAGTCGCGACGTTAAGAAGCTAATCCCTATGGAGTTAACACTTTTCCAAAATACCGCTGAAACACTTTTAGAGGATGTTTCTGCCGGTGCATTCAAAACTGGCTTACTCGCTGATGCAGGCATCGCATACAGAGTTGTCCAAATAGCCAAACAGTTTCCAGATGTACCATTAGTAATCGATCCTGTTCTTGCATCAGGTTCTGGTTCTACACTTTCTAATGATGCATTAATACGCATATTTCAAACTGAGCTTTTACCTATCGCTACGATCGCAACACCGAACTTACCCGAAGCCCAAATACTCAGTGGAGCACAGCACCCTGACGACTGTGCAGAAAAGATTCTGGCAATGGGTTGCCAACATATATTGCTAACCGGTACTCATGCTGACACCGAACAGGTTGTGAATACTTTATATACTAAAGATGAGAAGATTGAATTTAAAGTTGAACGTCTTACAGGAGAGTATCATGGCTCTGGTTGTACACTGGCCTCTAGCCTTGCCGCCAATTTAGCAAATAACCAAGATATAAAAACTGCTGTACGCAACGCACTTAATTACACATGGCAAACGCTTAAACATGCACAAGCCATTGGTAAAGGCCAGCTACACCCAAATCGACAATATTCTTATGACTGAATCTCAACAAAAACTATCCGGCCTTTATGTTATTACTGACGATAAACTCAGCGGTCCCTGCTTACTAGAGCATGTTCAACTTGCAATTAAAGGTGGTGCTCGTTTAGTCCAGTACCGTAACAAAACCAACCAAGCCGCTATAAAAGAAATGACTGCTCGTTCACTCCTCGAATTATGTCGTGATCATCGTGTACCTCTCTTAATTAATGATGATGTAGAACTTGCCGTAAGTATTGGTGCAGATGGTGTTCATCTTGGGCAAACGGATACTAAATTAAGTGATGCACGCCGCCGCCTTGGCGCCGGTGCAATTATTGGAATGACTTGCCATGCTTCATTAGATCTTGCCGTACAGGCAGAAAAACAAGGCGCCAGTTATGTTGCCTTTGGACGTTTTTTTGCTTCGCAAACTAAACCGGATGCTAGCCCCGCTAATGTTAATTTACTCATACAAGCGAAGCGCCAGCTATCTATTCCACTCTGTGCGATTGGTGGTATCAACATAGATAATGCTCCCGAGCTCATTGAAGCTGGTGCCGATTTACTAGCGGTTATTCATGGTGTATTTGGACAAAAAGAAATTCAACATGCTGCCCAAGCTTATGCCAAACTGTGGCTATGAACAGTGACTACTGTACTTTGCATCATGCACACTGCAATCAACATTTAACTTAAAATAAGCTGTATGATAATTCTAATGCATACAACCAAAATGAGTGAGAACCATGTTACGAACTACTATTAGCTTTTTAATCCTCATTGCACTGAGTAATTTTAGCCACGCAAAAACAATCTTACCTGCACCAGAAAAAATAGCATCTCACAGCTATGCATGGATCGGCCCACTTGCCGGTCCCAATGCTGAAAACCAAGGTTACCGCATGAACCTTGGTTTTATCGTCGGTTCAAAAGGCATTATTGTTATCGACACGGGCTATACCGAAGCAATGGCAAAAGAAATGCTAATACATATACGCAAAATCAGTAAAGCGCCCATTATTGCTGCAATTAATACCAACTCTCAGCCACATCGTTTTTTTGGTAATACTGTTTTCAAAAAGGCGGGCGCAAAAATCATTAGCACTGCCAAAGAAAAGCAGCGAATGACCGACAACCTGAATCAATACAAAAATAGTATTGAACGAATTCTTAAATTGAAGTCAGGTAGTATTAAAAAACCCGTACTACCTGATACGGTTATCAACAAACCAACTACATTTAAACTGGGTGATATCAATGTAGTCATAGAGTCACCTGGCGCATCACACACACCAGCGTCACTCATCGTCCGCGTTGTTGAAGATAAAGTCATCTATGCTGGTGATATTGTATACGGCGATCGCCTACTTGCCGTTATACCTGACAGCAACATAAAACAATGGATCGCATCATTTAAAAAGTTAGCAACTTACGGCAACAACATCATTATTCCTGGGCATGGCAAAGCAGGTCCATTAAAAAACTTTGAATTTTCAACACTGAGTTATTTACAACTGCTACATAAACACATGACCCAAAGCCTTGACGACGATCTCGAAGCACAAGATGCCATAAACACACTAAACCAAACCGCCTACAACAAACTCGCTAATTACGATCTACTAGCAGGGCGTAATGCCAGCTGGGCATTCCTAGAAGCCGAGAAGGCTGCATTTGAATAACCCCACCGTCAGCCTTTAAGTGGTCAGGCTTGTCTTTCCGACGCATTGTGCAACGTAGTGGAACCCTAAGGAGGAAAGGCAAGACTGACCGCAATCATGCAAGTAAATACCAAGTACCCACCTCCACTGATATAACGCAACAGTCACAAAACTGTTAATATACCTACCTGCTTCAAAGTTACCGCTAATAGTAAGGAAAGATTTATGAGCCGTTCACATGACCTATTCGTTGCCGCCCAAAAGCATATCCCAGGTGGCGTCAACTCACCCGTCCGCGCATTCAAAGGTGTTGGCGGCGACCCAATCTTCTTCAAGCGTGCTAATGGCGCATACTTATTTGATGAGGACGATAGACAATACATTGATTATGTTGCTTCATGGGGGCCTGCGATTCTTGGCCATGCACACCCAGATGTCATTAAAGAAGTTCAAGATGCCGCTGTCGATGGTCTAAGCTTTGGCGCACCCACAGCGATTGAAACTGAAATGGCCGATATGCTGTGTAAGATTGTTCCATCAATGGACATGGTTCGTATGGTTAGCTCTGGCACAGAAGCTACCATGAGCGCGATACGTCTGGCACGTGGATACACTGGTCGTGACAAAATTGTCAAATTTGAAGGCTGTTATCACGGTCATGCTGACTCGCTGTTAGTGAAAGCAGGTTCAGGCATGTTGACACTAGGCGTACCAACCTCACCTGGCGTGCCTGCCGGTTTAGCCGATCACACTATCACCCTTACCTACAATGACATCACAGAGGTTAAACAAGCCTTTAGTGAAATTGGCGACCAAATCGCCTGTATCATTGTTGAACCTGTTGCTGGCAATATGAACTGCATTCCACCTGTTCCTGGTTTCCTAGAAGGGCTTCGTGAAGTCTGTGATGAACATGGAACGGTACTTATTCTTGATGAAGTCATGACCGGTTTCCGCGTATCACTTGGCGGCGCACAAGGCCATTATGGTATTACCCCTGATCTCACCACGCTCGGTAAAGTCGTTGGTGGTGGCATGCCCGTTGGTGCATTTGGTGGTAAAAAGGAAATCATGGAGCACATCGCGCCACTCGGGCCTGTTTATCAGGCAGGTACACTTTCCGGCAACCCTATTGCTATGGCAGCAGGTCTTAAAACAATGCAACTAGTCAGTCAGGATGGTTTCTATAACGAACTTTCATCTAAAGTAGAACATCTAGTAAGCGGCATTATGACTGCAGCAAAAGATGCTGGTATTCCCATGACAGAAAATCATGTGGGTGGCATGTTTGGTTTGTTCTTCACTGATACACCGCATGTGGTTAATTTTGCTCAAACCTCAGCATGTAATATTGAACGTTTCCAAAAATTCTATAACGGCATGCTAAAAGAAGGTATTTATCTTGCACCAAGCGCCTATGAAGCGGGTTTTGTTTCTGCTGCACATACGGATGAGGATTTAGAAAATACCATTGAGGCAGCAGCCAGAGTATTTGCCACATTATAATTTCTAATATCCAAGGATGGAAAAATGAAAAATTTAATCTTTCTTTTAGCACTGATCGGTGTTTCATATTACATTTATACACACCACTCCCCTTTTCAAACTGAAGAAACCGATCCACATTTTATCGAGATTCGTGTTTCTATCAATGATACCAATGTAAAACTTGTTGGCTTTGGCAAAATGCATTCTTACGAAGATTGCTTGGCACGTTCAGCTATTGTCTGGGGTAATGTTTTTAAGCAAACGGGTAACCTCAATCTAATTAATACACAGTGCAGCAAAACAATATCGAAAAAATATCAGAAACTTTTTAACAACCAACCCATTACAGCTACATATATTGCAATGGATAAAGGTAGAGGTAGTGAACGCGATGGACGTTTCGTTTTTTACGGTGTTCCGTCCAGCTATGTTGCCAAAGAATGTAACAAAATTATAGCTGACGTAAAAAAGCGTTACCGTGGAAAAATATTTTGCATCAAAGGTACTATTGGTTAATCGTGCTACAAAGCATCCAATGTTGCACGAATCTTCTTTAATAAATCTGTTTGGCGATATGGTTTATTTAACAACCCCTCTTTAAATTTCTCATTCCCATCTTGAGATGCAGACTCTTTAGAAAACCCAGATGTCAGTAATATTCTGAGGCCTGATCTTATTTTAAGAGCCTGTTCCGCTAATTCATAACCGTTAATTCCGTTTGGCATAACAATATCACTAAATAGTAAATCAACCTCAGGATGTTTTTTAAGCACTTCAAGAGCTTGTTTGCCATCACTGGCGGTAAGAACTCGATAGCCTTGTGATTCTAATATAATTCCAGCAAGTTCTTTTAAAGCCTCTTCATCATCAACAATCAGAATAGTCTCTTCGCCATAAGGTACTCTTTCTTTATTTTTTACGTCCTGCTGTTCCGATAACTTGCCATTCTCTTTATTTGGCAAATAGATATGAAAAGTTGTTCCTACGGTAAGTTCTGACTCACATTTTATATAACCATTAGAGCGTTTAACAAACGCGTAGACCATTGCCAAGCCTAAACCTGTTCCCTTACCCTGTTCTTTAGTTGTAAAAAACGGTTCAAAAATACGATCTATTAGCTCATCTGATATTCCTGCACCAGTATCACTGACAACAACATCAATATATTCACCTGCTTTTAAACCAGGATTATTCTCGCAATCACTTTCATCTAGTATTACATTCTGTGTTTCTATGTATAAAGAGCCGTGACCGGTAATACTGTCTCTGGCATTAATACATAAATTTAGTAGCGCATCACAAAAATCACCGTTATCAATTTCGGTTAACCACAATTCATCTGACAGCCTATAATTTACTTTAATTTCTGGCGTAAGAGAACGAGTAATAATTTCGTTCATTTCACTAATCGCATTATTTATATTAACAACCACAATATGTCTGGCTTCACTACGTGAAAAACTCAATAACTGGCGTGTTAGTTTTGCCGCACGTGACCCCGCCTTTTCTATCTCCTGAATTCGTTTTAACATTTCCTCATCGAAATCAAGCGAAGCTTCTAGCAGCTCTAAATTACCCATAATAATACCGAGCAGGTTATTAAAATCGTGTGCTATTCCTCCTGTCAATTGACCAATAGCATCCATCTTTTGAGAACGCCGTTGTGCATTTTCAGCTTTCTCTCGCCCCTCCATCTCACTTGCGATCTTTGATGACATATAATTAAAAGCATCCGCCAACTGTCCGATTTCATCTTTTGAGGTTAGTTTTATCTTAGATTCATATTCACCTTCACTAATAGCTAATGCCTGTTCTTTTAATTTTTCTAAAGGCGATGAAATAGAACGAGCAATCATTGCACCAATAATTAGACCTATAATGATTGTAAAAACACTAACTATTAATAAAGTGAGCGCAATATTGTTGCGCTTATCTGACATTTGTTTTACAGATAAATTAGCTGATTTAATCGCACTAGCAATGACGCTATCACCCAACTGTTTCATTTTAGGTAAAATTTCTGAAACAAGCTGCTGATTTAATTCAACCCAACGCAACATTGCCTTATAATATTTTTCAGAAGCTTCTTTAAAATCACCTAATTTCTTATGCTCATAAGTTTGATCGGAGAGGCCTTTTAAACGCTGCCACTCACTCATCATAAATTCATAGTCTCTATTAAATGAATTTAATTCTTCCGAGTCTGGGCTTAAACGATACTTCTTTTCATCTAACCTTGTTACATAAGTATATTGCCAAATATTGGATCCATTATTGATTTTTTCAATTGTTTTTTGTGACAATTGTTGGTTCATTTCAACACGCTTTGATTCCACATAAGCCTGTATGTTTAACGTGATTTTTTCACCCTCGGCCTCGAGGATAATAGCCTGCTGATTTAATTCCTTTAGTATTGAGACCGCATTAATATATAGTTTTTTATATTCATCTGTTGCTTGACGAGTTTTTTGTGCATTTATCAATAAAAACTTACGCTCATCTAAATTTTCTGTTTTATTTAATATTTGATAAATTTTATCAACATATTCAAGTGCATTTACATACGCTTGATTAGCTATTTCAATATTATAAACTGAGCCATTCGTATTTAATCTGTATTTCTGTTCTTCATGTATTAATTTATTTGTATATCGCTCAATCTCTGTTGAGAAATTAAGATTGTTTTGTTCAAAACGTATTGCATCAAGACCATTTTTAGAAACAAATAATAAAACCAGTGCAACGACAACACTTAGCAACACCAATAAATATGTTTTATTCTTAATAGAAATTTTTTCAATTATTTTTGAATTTTTCATTATGTTTTGATCTTTTTGTGGACATTACACTTTCCCGAATTAACTAAACCGTCATAAGGACTCATAAAAATAATCCTTTTTTACCAGATTACATTTAATGTTGAAATTCATGACAGAGCTTATAGCGCTTGATACATTGTCTTAAATACGCATTACAAAGAGTAGGGAAAGTGTTTTTTATTGCGAATATAACTAATTTTCTATTATTGTATATCACCAGTATTTTTTGCTTCTTCTTTCTCTGCTAAAGACACCCTGCTTTCTGAGGCTTTACTTGTAACAACAACTTCTTTAACGCAGTTTTTCATACAAATGCTTGCATTAATATCAGTACCGGATGCCACAATAAAGCCATCTCGATTAGGCATTTTTACTTCTGGTAGTGATTTCGCATCCATTACAGCATCTTCAGCAATGATATTATTCAGTGACAATATATATGCAGTAATACTATAAACCTCATCAGCAGTAAGTGACTGCGCATTTCCAAATGGCATTGCTCGATAAATATAATCCCACAACGTAGTTGCATAAGGCCAATAGCTACCTACATTTTTAGTTGCAAAATCACTGAGCAACTCTTCTGGTGTCCCAACAAAATCTGGAAACCGCCCCATTCCTTCACCAAATTCACCATGACAAAAAGCGCACTTTGCAAGATATATTGGTTCACCTATTTCTGCGGTACCACTACCTTCCGGTAACCCTGCACCATCTGGACCAATATCTATATCCCACTTCGCAATCACCTGCTCACTTACCTGCATACCAAACCCATAAGGATGTGACTCTGTCTCAGCATCACTACATGCCACCAAGAAACCAGGCAACAACAATGCTAAAAACTTAACCAACTTGGACATTTTCCACCTCACCGCTTGGGTGTACCATCCATGTTTGAATAGAATTGTTGTGGTACATATAACTCGTGCCACGTAACGAAAGTAATTGTTTTAAGCTTGGTTGGACATAACCAGTTTCATCAACCACTCGGCTTTGTAGTAATGCCTGTTTACCATTCCAATGCCAATCAATTTCAAAACGTGTTAATGACTTATCAAATTGTGGGCCAACAATTTTTGCCTGCTGCCAATTCTTTCCACCATCAAAAGACACATCAACACGTACTACTTTTCCTTCACCAGACCACGCAAGCCCCTTAATAACTTGCCTACCCTTGTATAAAACAGGGTGCTCTGGACATGGTGAGGTAATGACTGACTTTGCTTCCTGAATAAATGTAAATTGACGAGCCTTACCGCTAGGTAAGAGATCAGTGTAGGTTGCCGTTTCTTCACGCATTTCCCAAGGCCTCTCTCCAACCTCAATACGTCGTAACCACTTAACATTGGAAATACCTTCCCAGCCAGGCAATACTAAACGCAAAGGGTAGCCTTGTTCTGGTCGAAGCATTTCACCATTTTGGGCAAAAACAACAATAGCATCATCTAGTGCTTTATCCATAGGAAAGCTTCTTGCTAACCCTGCCGCATCTGCGCCTTCGGCCAATAACCATTTGGCATCTTTATGAATACCTACCTCATTAAGCAATACCTTCAACCGCACCCCTGTCCACTCAGCGCTGCTAATCATACCGTGTGTAAATTGCAAACGGTTTAGCTGCGCTGAACGCTGTTCTAATATTCCATTTCCAGCACATTCGATAAAATGGACACGGCTCACACATGGAAAACGCATTAGCTCCTTAACTGTGAGCATCAATGGTTTATCAACCATTCCATGGATAACCAATTTATGCTCACGAGGTTCTATCTGTGGTACGCCACCGTGATGTCGTTCAAAAAATAAACCGTTTGGTGTGATAATCCCATGCTGTTCTTGTATGGGAGAAAAACTAACTGAAGTTTCACGTATTGGAAGCATCCAGGGCAAAAAACGCCGTACCACATGCTTTTCAAATAAAGAGGGCTTGCCATATGGGTTACTAATAACCCCTGCCCCAAGCTCTTTACTCCAACTTGGAACCTTTAATGCATTAACTGAATTTTCTGCGGCTTCTGAACGTCCGACCAAAGCAGCGAGACCACCTAATACACTGTTACGAATAAAACCACGCCTTGACGATTCTATTTTCTTTTTAGACTTAGACATATATTTTCGCATTTCAAAGTTAATACAACATTAAAAATAACTATAATGCGCGCGAACATCCTGTCCATCGCTCACAAACTTATGGGTATAATACAGTATATGTATATGTTTAAACTCAAAAAGCAACAATTCTATTTAATAAAACAATAACCACAACACGCTTAAGTTAATTATTACGGTTAAATAGAATATGATTTTAAATAATATTTTTTTTGATTTATGTCATAGTTCCTATTGAAATTAGCCATACTTTCCATCTACTCGAGGTTTAATTAACATCGACGCATAGATAAATACAAATTCAGCAAAGCTAATTATCCAGAAAAGTTGAGATACGAAAATCCATGTTGAGGTCTTGTCAGGAAAAAATAATGGCAATAGAACCCTCACAATACCGCCCATGAACATAAGTATAAACATGAACGTCAAACCTTTTGGCGGGTTAAATACATCACGCCCCGTATGCCCTAATGCGACACGTGCCATCATACCAATAGTTATCATACCAATTGCACCATAAGCAAAAGCATGTACAGACAGCATCGGATTCACATCAAACCAGCCTGATAATGCTCGCAAAGCAAACCCAATCACGATCCACGCATAACCCAAATATAAAATCCAGATTAACTGTTTTTTCCAGATTCCTTTTGCATACCAGCCGCAAAGCCGGATACCATGTAATAGCGCTAGGATGGCTGCGATAATTGTTGCCCACCCTGGCATCACGACAAATACTTCCAAAACAATAAATGCCAACATTAAAAATAAACTGCTGAGATCAAGCCAACGATAATTTTTAATTGTTACTGGTTCACCAACACCTTTTTCAATAAAGAAAGGTATCACACGTCGCCCCATCAACATGATCAATGAAAGAACAATATACAACCCCGTATAAATTCCCATTTGAATACCATTATCTAGCATATTAAATAAGCCAAGATAAAACAGTACATTGCCTGCTAACAAAAATACTAGCTTGCTCCAAATAGCAAGATGTTTCCATTGTCGAACTTGCAATATAGGAATCAGAATCGCCACGGCTAAGGAGAGATTAAAAGCAACATCCAGACTTGCCATCACTAGCATTGCCTGAGGATACTCAATGAAAGGCATCGCTCGTGCAGTTAACCACAACATCAATAATAAAAAGAGAAAAAAACCACTAATGGTTCGTTTACCAGTCCAGTTGCCAACAGCCGTTAATAAAAAACCAGCTATTACTGCCAATGTATAGCCATAAAGCATTTCATGAGCATGCCACTGAAACACCGTCAACTCGCTGGTTGCAAGCCAACCGCCATAACTGAGTATCCACAACCAAAGTGCAACCACTATTAACGAAAACATAGTGCCAAATAAGAAAAAAGGGCGAAATCCAAGGTGTAATAAGCTAATACGATAAGAATCTTTTTCTTCAATTTGCATCATGCAGATACTCCAAGATAAAACCAAACAATGCTAGAATCATCTCACGCTAACACTGACTTATACAAATCGGAATTATTAAAAGATTATGCTTATTGTTATTTCACCTGCTAAAAAACTTGATTATGAAACACCCTCTAAAACCAGTGTTTTCACCACACCGGATTATATGGGTGATTCCAAGCAATTAATTCAACGACTACGGGATTTCTCGGCACTGGATCTCGCTGAATTAATGAAACTCAGCATGAAACTGGCTGAACTTAATTTTGATCGTTATGAAGCTTGGAAGCCAAAATGCACTGAAAAAAATGCTAAGCAGGCAATTCTAGCTTTTCAGGGTGATGTTTATCAGGGACTTGATGCTGCATCCTTCAATGCGGCTGATTTTAAATTTGCTCAGCAACATCTACATATTCTTTCTGGCCTTTATGGTTTATTACGCCCTCTCGACTTAATGCAGCCTTACCGTCTTGAAATGGGTACGCGACTTTCAACTGACCGTGGCAAAAACCTTTATGAATTCTGGGGTAGCACCATTACTGAAGGTTTAAATAAGCAACTTAAAAAAATAAAATCTAAAACGCTTATCAATCTTGCTTCAAATGAGTATTTTAAGTCGGTTAAAACCAAAGAACTGGATGCTGACATTATTACCCCTGCCTTCAAAGAATTTAAAAATGGCGATTATAAAATGATTGGTATTTACGCTAAACGTGCCCGCGGTTTAATGAGTCGTTTTATTATTAAAAACAAACTCAAGGATCCAGAAGCACTTAAAGAGTTTGATGAAGAAGGTTACCGATTTAGCTCCCAGTTAAGCAAAGGTAATAACTGGGTCTTTACCCGTAAACAATATTAATTAAGAGAATTTATTCTGTGAGTAAGAAACCATCTTATCCTGGCAATACCATTATGGTTCGCCCGAATGGCCCCTTAATCTGCGGTAGTGAAATCAATGTCATAATTCAAGATGCTGACGGCAATATTATTTCTAAAGAAAAAGAACTCGCTTTATGCCGCTGCGGCCACTCCAGTAACAAACCTTTTTGTGATGGTAGTCATAAAAAACTAACTATCGATGCTGAGCAAGAATTTAGTGACGAACGCATGGAAGAACTCAATGCGCCATCAGATGAACTGATTATTACACTAAAGCCCGACGCGATGCTGTTAATTAAAAGCCCGGTCACTATTTTTAGCCGTAGTGGCTTGTCCGTAACAACACGCAATAAAGGTGCATTGTGTCGCTGCGGGGAGTCGAGTAATAAGCCCTTTTGTGATCGTAGCCATTCTCAATGTGGCTTTAAAGGCTAACACCCAGTATGTCATCAGTGACTAACAATATTGCTAGCCAGTTTCCAACTGAAGCATTAAGGCTACGTTTTTTTCTTATTATTATTGGCTTATGCCTTGTCTCTGGTTTATTCGCCCCGATTATCACACTCGAGAAATTTTATTTCTTTGATAATACTGTATCTATTATTAGTGGCTTACTTGAACTAATCGACGATGGTCAGTTTTTACTGTTCGGTATCATTCTCTTATTCAGCGTTGTACTACCAGTAATAAAATTACTACTGCTCAATAAATTATTATCCCCTTCCATCAATTCAGAACATCATTTCAAACGACATCTAAATTGGATGCATCAATATGGAAAATGGTCAATGTTGGATGTGTTTGTCGTAGCCGTACTAATTGCCACCGTTAAATTGGGTGCTGTTGCTAATGTGCAATTACACTATGGTTTATATTTGTTTGCTGCAGCCGTGATACTAAC
>JALTKP010000177.1 GCA_027078075.1 Gammaproteobacteria bacterium
ACTCGTGGTAGATGATGAACAAGCCATGGTGGAGTTATTGCAGGAAATTTTAAGTTCACGGGGCTACCATGTACTCACTGCGAATAATGGAGTCGAGGCACTGAAGGTGCTGGAAAAGCAAAGCAAGCCGGTGGATTTAATTATTACTGATGTCATCATGCCAGAAATGGATGGCTATCAATTAGCTGCGCAGGTTTATAAACAGTACCCACAAACAAAAATACAAATGGTTAGTGGATTTGCCGATGATCGTCATGCAGCATTCAGTGATGAAAATCTCCATCAAAATATGTTGTATAAGCCATATACCATTGATACTTTATTGTCACGTATACGAACAGTGCTTGATAACAATAAGGGAAGCACTGATTCACAAGTTATCCCAAATAATGCCTTGGCAGGTCGAACGGTTCTCGTTCTTGATGACGACGAAGATATTCAGAACCTGTATAAATTGAATTTAAACAAATTAGGTTGTACTACATTCGTAACTGGCGATGAAAAGGAAACCTTAGATCTTTACCGGCATTCGCTGGAGAATGGTGAACCAATAGATGTTGTTATAGTTGACCTTACAATCCCAGGCGGACAGGGTGGAAAAGCCGTGGCTAATGAAATTCATTCTTTGAACCCGAAGGCGAAAGTCATTGTTTCCAGTGGTCATACTGAAAGCCCTGAAATGAAAAATTATCAGGATTTTGGTTTTCAAGGCGCATTGGAAAAAACATTTAATCGCAAAAAAATTCGAGAAGTGCTGGAGCAGGTGCTGGCAGAGGACTAAAATATTTTAGATGGAAAAATAAAAGGCCCATCGTGAATACACGATGGGCCCTGGTTCCGGGATAAAACCGGCGTCGACTATATCCTGTTAGTCGTTAGTGCCTGCCTTACCTTTCCAGATTGATGGGATATCCGCACCTGTTACACTCGCAACGTCAGAGTAGAACAACAGGGTACCATCCACTGTAACGCCTGGAATAGCTTCCCAGTAGTTTTTAGTGTGATTAGGATCAGTTGTGTTACCACCTGACGCATCATCTTTTGCCGTACGTGTTGCATAAATTGCATTGGCATCTACTTCGTTAATCAGCTCAAGACCACCGCTTAGGATTTGTACGCCATAAGGGTTGCCGCTAAGGTCATCTACTGTGTCTGTGGTGCGATGGGTCACAATTGCTTGTCCAGCAGTTGCAGTTTGTGTGGGATCCTGTACATCCTTGGAAATGACAGAAACATTGTCAAAGATAGCGCCAGCATCGTTCTTCAAGTAGATAGCACCGCCAACAGCTTCAACTGTCACGTTCTTATATGTTGGCATGGTTGCTTGTTCTGCAATGGCGTTAGTGTTGCCGCCCTTAGATGTGTAAGTATCTTTGTCATTTCCGTTTTCAAAACCAGACGAATCATAGTTGGTTTTGTCAACTGAGTATTGCTTGCCGTAAGCATTGGAAATAGTACCAGTGTAACCTAAGTCGGTATCAAAAGAGTCATCTCCAGCGTTGTAAACATAAAGTCCGTCGATATCAACCGTACCACCCCATAACTCGATGCCATCGTCGCTGCCGCCAAGAATAGCAATGTTGTTAATGATGGTACCGGAACCGACAGCCAGTAGAGATAAACCGTTTAATTCTTTATCGGCTTCAACTTCAAAACCAGAGTTCTTGATCACAACGTATTCAAGATGGCCAGAGTTATCAGTAGCATTGCTACCACCACCTACTTGTGTCCCGGCTTCATAAGTTTTGGTTCCGCCAACAATCGGTGCATCACCAATAATGGTTAAACCACCCCATTGACCTTGATAAATAGTGTCGCCGTTGTCACCAGCTACATCAGCAGCGGAAGTGAATACTATGGGTTTTGCTTGAGTACCGACAGCGTCGATCATGGCGCCTTTGTTGACAGCAAGATAGGACGATGGTGTCAGGCCATAAACCGTTACCCCGGCTTCTACAGTTAAGGTAGCACCATTTGTAACATTGATTTCACCTTGCAAGGCATAATTAGTACCTTCTGACCAGGTTGTGTCTGTTGTGATATCGTTACTGACAACTTCAGTTGTTACACTGTTAAGTTCGTTCAGAACCCAATCAAATACACTTTGATCTGCACCTGTTACCGCAGTTCTTGCGGAACTTGATTTAGCTGACGCTTCATCAATGATAGCTGTGCCATCCATAGTTTTTGTTGCAGAAACAAAAAGTGGGCCAGCATAACTTGCGTTAGCTGTCGTAATATCAACATTTTTCAGCCAGTAACTTTCTGTGAAAAATTGATCAGCCGTGTTACCACCGTTGCTGTCATCCTTTGCAGTACGTGTGGCGAAAATCAGTTCTGGGTTGACTTCATTGTTTAAAACCAATCCGTTAAAAGTAATGCCATAAGGGTTGCCACTTAAGTCATCTACAGTGTCTGTGGTACGTAATGTCACCATGGCTTGATCAGCCGTATCTGTTTGACCTGTAACAGTAGATGGTTTGGTATTGAAAATCACGTTTTCAAATTTGTATCCAGAGTCATTTTTAATATAAATAGCGCCGCCCACTGCATCAATAGTCGCATTTTTCAGGGTAGGCATAGTAGGGTCTGCATCACCTGTTGGGCTAACGTCGTATGTATCTTTATCGTTGCCAGATTCTACTCCACTGGAATCGTAGTTTGTTTTGTCTACAACTTTTTGTACAACAACAGCGTTATCGATAGTGCCAACATAACCACTGTCTGTGTCTAGTGAGTCGTCTGCTGCATTGTAAACGTAGACATTTTTCAGGTTAACAGTACCACCCCAAATTTCGATACCGTCATCTGCACCGCCAATAACAGCGATATCAGAAATGTCAGTACCAGAACCTACAGCAAGTAATGAAAGACCATTGAGTTCCTTGTCGGTTTCTACTTCATAGCCAGAATGCTTGATAATGACATATTTTAAAGTACCAGAATCATCGGCTGAATCATTGCCGCCGCCCACTTGAGTGCCTGCTTCATAGGTTTTTGTTCCACCGTGTATAGGCGCTTTACCAATAATGGTTAATCCACCCCATTCGCCTTGCGCGTCCTTGGTAGATTGACCATTGTAATCTTCGGCGGATGTAAAAATAATCGGACTATCCGCTGTTCCCTGGGCGTCGATTTTTGCGCCGGCGTTGATTGCCAGATAAGAACTTGGGGTAGAACCGTAGAGTGTTGTACCTGCAGGGATGGTCAGAGTTGTTCCGTCGAGAAAATTGACCTCACCTGTGATCTTATATGCTTTGCCGGCCACAAGTGTGACATCTTCGTTAAAATCACCTTTGAGCTCGGTAAATTGTTCTACATATGCTTTTGTACCGGCAGCTGCTGTAGTAGAGTCACTGCTTGTACTATCACAGCCCGTCAGTGCAATGGAGCCAAGCAATAGTGCAACACTGGCATAAGTTTTTATTCTAGGTAAATTCACATTTTTCTCCTGTGTATAAATGTACAAATACTTATAAAAAAGATAGGCGAATTGTATGGAGAAAATGTGACAGGATGGTTAATGTAATATTGCATTTTTATGACAAGCAGAGTCGAAAAGGAGGATGTTACTTAGGTTAAATATATTTTGTGTAGAACGACATAAACTTATCTTGTTGATAAATTTAAAGATACTTTGAGCCTTCGTATTTGAGGAAGGATTTAAATTAGAGAAACGCCGAATATTTCAGAGTTTCTTTAAAGACAGGTGATCAGTATTTGGCTGAAAAAGACAAATTAAAGCCTAAACCAGGCTTGTACGTTTGGATAACTATGTTTCCTTGACGTACTTCTGCTGTAGAATCGAGAATATTGGTGACTTTTAATCCCAGGCTGTAACCAATCTTTTTCACTTGTTCATCGTAGGTATCATTTAATTGCCATTTCACAACAAAATCCAGTTTTCTGAATGGATATTCATAATAATCAGGTGCGCCATAAGAGCCCAGCGCAGTGATTCGTTTACCAAACTCGTTGTATACCAAGAGAATGCTTCTGCCTGTGTTGAGATTGTCATACCCCATATTGATATTAATCACATACGGCGATTGTCCCTGCATGGGGCGGTTTGTGGTGCTTAATTCCTTTATCATAATATCGTCACTGTTTGGTTCCAGTTTGATACGCGAATAGATGTAGGAAAAGTTGGATGAAACGAAATAATTTGGGGAAATAATATCCAGAAAATTTAATTTTTTCCGTATGCTGATTTCAAAGCCTCTTGAGCTGGCACCCAAGGCGTTGCGGTAGGAAATTATTTTTTTGCCCGACTGTGAATCGGGGTCCTGATTGACAATTGTTTCAACTGGATTGGTGAAGTTTTTTTGAAACAGACCAAAAGAAAATATCTCATCGTAGCTCATATACCATTCGTACTTTAAGTCCAGGTTGCTTATGGTGGTATATTTCAGGTTGGGATAGCCGAATACGATATCTTCAGTAATTGGATCCTTGTACCGGTTTGGACTAAACTCACGAAAATCCGGACGACTCAAGCTGCCGGAATATCCCAATCGGATCTTGTTTTCCTCATTAAAACTATAATTAACACCCAGTGACATCAATGTGTCATTAGTTATTAAAG
>JALTKP010000178.1 GCA_027078075.1 Gammaproteobacteria bacterium
CTAGAGTATCGAGCCGTTGATGGTAAAGCAGATATACAGGCCGCTTTAGCTGGGCGAGTTCCCGCTGGTTCACGGTTGTATAAAGAACGTAATGGTAATCCGGTATTACTGAAAAAACGCATTATTGTAACAGGTGACATGATCACCAATGCGGCTTCTGGTATTGACCAGCGTAATGGTAGTCCACAAGTTAGCGTCACACTGGATGATATCGGTGCGAAACGCATGTATAAATTTACTAAGGCGAATGTGGGTAAACCCATGGCCGTCGTTTATATTGAAACTAAAACTGAAAGAGTTAATATCGATGGCAAGGAAGTGCGTAAGCGCACTAAGATTGAAGAAGTCATTAGTATTGCGAATATCCTTGAGCCGTTCAGTAAACGTTTTCAAACAACAGGCTTAGACAGCATCAGTGAAGCAAGCCAATTAGCGTTGTTATTACGTGCAGGTTCACTTGCAACACCGGTCGATATTGTTGAAGAACGTACTATTGGCCCATCACTGGGACAGGATAATATTGATCAAGGTTTCAGTTCAGTCATTATTGGTTTTGTCTTAGTACTTGCCTTTATGTTGGTTTGGTACCGTGGCTTTGGCATGATTGCGAATATTGCCTTGGCGATGAACTTGGTTCTAATCGTTGCTGTGCTGTCATTGTTGCAAGCAACCCTGACACTGCCGGGTATTGCCGGTATCGTTTTAACCGTCGGTATGGCCGTTGATGCCAACGTACTTATTTTTGAGCGTATTCGAGAAGAGTTACGTATTGGTAATTCACCACAGGCAAGTATCTCAGCTGGTTATGACAAAGCCTTTTCAACCATTGCAGATGCCAATATTACTACCTTGATTGCGGCAATAGTGTTGTTTGTTTTCGGCACGGGACCAATTAAAGGCTTCGCGATTACATTGTCTATTGGTATTATCACCTCAATGTTTACCGCCATTATGGGAACACGTGCTGTTGCAAACTTGATGTGGGGGCGTAAAAATTTAACGGGTCTTTCTATTGGACCGGTTAAGAAAGTTTTCTCCGATAAACTCAATTTTATGGGCAAACGTAAGTTAGCCATTATGTTGTCAGTGTTATTAGTATTGGGTTCTGTTGGTTCATTGGTTACTAAGGGTTTGAACTTCGGTGTTGATTTTACCGGTGGTGCGGTAATTGAAATGGGTTATAAAAACCCAGTTGAATTAGCCGGCGTACGTAAAGCATTATCAACCGAATACCCTGACGCACAGGTACAACATTTTGGTACTTCACGCGATGTCTTAATTCGTATGGCACCACAGGAAGGTGTTAAGAGTTCTGAATTAAGTGCAAACGTATTAAAAACCTTACAGAACATCAGCGACGATAAAATTGAAATTCGCCGCGTTGAATACGTTGGGCCACAAGTTGGTGAAGAGTTGGCAGAGCAGGGCACTTATTCAATTTTGTATGCACTCGCTTTTATCTTTGTTTATATTTTCTTGCGTTTCCAATGGCAGTATTCAGTGGGGGCGGTAGCCGCATTATTCCATGATGTTTTAATCACCTTAGGTTTCTTCTCAGTGTTGCAGCTTGAGTTTGACCTAACAGTGTTAGCAGCAATTTTGGCGGTGATTGGTTACTCACTTAACGATACGATTGTCATCTATGATCGTATTCGTGAAAATTTCCGACGCTTGCGTAAGATGGAGCCACTGGAAGTGGTAAACATTTCGATTAATGAAACCATTTCACGAACTATTATTACCTCGTTAACCACGATGTTGGTATTAGTAGCACTGTTCTTATTAGGCGGTGAATTGATTCATGGCTTTGCAACGGCGCTATTAGTCGGTGTGATTGTTGGTACTTACTCATCTATTTATGTGGCGAGTAACAGTGCATTGTCACTGGGCATTAACAAGGCTGATCTTATTCAGGTGAAACCAGAGAATGTAAATTCAGACGGCTCACAAGTTTAAGAATAGATTGTTTAATTAAAGGCGCTGCCACCGAAAGGTGGCAGCGTTTTTTATTGCCCAGTTTGTTGTGTCAGACGCATTTGTAAGCGTAAGTTGCCCACTGAATCAGCAAATTGTAGTGCTGTTTCTGGTGTGATTTGACCAGACTGATAAAGACCATAAAGGCTTTGATCCAATGTCTGCATGCCATTGTTGACGTCTTTCTCAATAACTTCACGAAGTTCAGGAAAGTCACCGCGACGAAGTAAGTCACTAACACGGGCACTTTTTCTGAGTAACTCCCAAGCAGGGACGCGACTATTGTTGGTATCGGGTAATAATTTTTGAGAGAAAATAGCTTCAAGATTCATGGAAAGCCCGAGCATAATATGTTCACGTTGATCTTGTGGGTACATATTCATAATTCGTTCGAGTGCTTGCATTGAATTATGAGCATGAAAGGTAGCTAAACATAAATGGCCAGTGTCGGCATATTCAATCGCATGTTCGAGTGTATTGCGATCTCTAATTTCACCAAGAACCAGTACATCGGGTGATTGTCGCATGGCATTACATAATGCATCTTCATAAGAATGTGTATCAATACCAATTTCACGTTGATGAATGACGGATTTCTTATGCTTTAAATAATGTTCAATGGGATCTTCAATGGTAATGATGTGCGCAAGATCGTTTTGATTACGGTAATCAAGCATGGATGCCAGCGTAGTAGATTTGCCACTGCCGGCTGGACCAACGATTAATACTAAGCCTCGTTGTAGCATGACAAGATCTTTTAACACAGAAGGAATATTTAGATCATCAAATTGAGGAACTTCATCTGCAATGGCGCGAATTACTAAGGCAATATCGCCACGTTGACGAAAAATATTAACGCGGAAACGACCAATGCTTGGCAAGCTGAATGCCATATTCATTTCTTTATCGGTATCAAATTTCTCACGGTGTTTCTCAACCATGATGAGTTGACACATCTTTTCAGTTGCCCCCTTAGGCAAGAGCGCTTCACTGTCATTGTAAGCTTGTAATTTACCGTTGATACGGAATGTTGGTGTGCATTCAGAACTTAGGAATAAATCTGAAGCGCCAACTTCCTTCATTTTTTTTAATAGTTTTGACAGCAGGTTCATCTGCTTTCCTCCCCTTCATCCATGTCGAGGAATTATCATACATGAACAGGGGGATTTAGAAAGGCAGTGCTTTAATATTAGGATGGGTTATTACGAGAGCTTGGGTATTATTTTTTGAGTGGGATGATTTCAGCACTCGGGTTATTGCTGGTATCGAGTGGTGCATATTCTTCAGGCGTGATTTCAAGAATTTCAAAACAACTGCCTGGCTGAGGCGTGTAACCTGCTAAATTGGCAAGATCTTCCATACCATCAATCACGTCACGCATAATCATTTCCAAGGCTTTGCTTCCATGGCTATGATTTGTATCGCTCAGTTCTTTTAGATTGAATTGTTTTGACATCTTTACAGCCCCATAAATTGCGTCAGTCTCTGGTTACTATGTCGGACAATTTTGGCAAAACTTGAGGGTACAATCGGAACCTGATCACATTTTGAGCGATCATTCTTTGTGTGAAAACACAACATATTGTGTTTCTAAGATAATGATAAGGTTAGGTAGGTGTTAGTCCTAACGGATCTCGTCGTAAGGGAATATAATAATTGTGTTAATGTTTTCTCGTTTGAATATCTATAGAGATCGTGACATCAGCACGATAAACACGTGCTGATGTTGCAATGATTAAGCTTATGGTTTCAGGAATTCTTCGCTTAGGTGCGGGCGAATACCAGATAAAATAGCTTTAAAGATTTTCGGATTACCAGCAACAATATTGCCTCGTTCCATGAAATCGTGGCCACCAGAAAAATCACCAACAATGCCGCCAGCTTCTTGAATTAACAATACGCCTGCTGCCATGTCCCAAGGTTGTAAGCCTAACTCCCAGAAGCCATCAAGGCGACCTGATGCCACATAGGCAAGATCCAGTGCAGCTGAACCAGCGCGACGAATGCCACTAGTATTTGGAAACAAAGCTTTGAAGGTATCCAGATACATATCCAGATGATGCTGTTGTTTGAACGGGAAACCAGTACCAAGTAAAGAACCTTCTAGACCTTTAACATTGGTAACACGAATGCGGCGATCGTTGAGCATCGCACCGCCACCACGTGAGGCTGTATAAAGATCCTGACTGAGTGGATCGTAAACAACGGCTTGAGTTAGTCGGTTTTTGTGTTTTAGTGCAATGGATACGGCGAACTGTGGAAAGCCATGTAAGAAATTGGTTGTGCCATCGAGGGGATCAATTATCCATTCGTATTCATTTTTGCCTGATGCACCTGATTCTTCTGCCAGAATGGCATGGTCAGGGTATGCCTTGCGAATAGTCTGGATGATGATGTCTTCCGCTTTTCGATCGACTTCGCTAACAAAATCGTTACGAGCTTTTGACGTGACTTTAAGGCTATCAATTCTATCAAGGTGATAAGTGATAACTTTTCCGGCTTCGCGCGCAGCACGCACGGCAATATTGAGCATTGGTTCCATGCTAGTTTCCAGTATTCGCAGATTGAAGTAAGAGCGTTGTCGTGCAAGCCACAGTGGCTGACGAGTGGCGCAATTGTAGCGATAGCACATTGAAACCACAAGCATTAACCGCAATGATCCGGTAAGCTGCGCGCCATGAAGACAAATATTCGCATTGTGCTCGTAAATACCAGCCATCCTGGCAATATCGGGGCGGCGGCACGTGCTATGAAAAACATGGGCTTAAGTGAGTTAATGCTGGTTGAACCCGCGAACTTTCCTAATGCCGATGCTACCGCACGTGCCTCGGGCGCTGATGATGTTTTACAAGCCGCTACAGTTTGTGGCTCGTTGGCTGAAGCCATTGATGGTTGTACTTTGGTGTTTGGTGCCAGTGCGCGTTTGCGCAGTTTGCCTTGGCCAATTGTCGAACCTCGGGAAATGGCAGAAAAAGTGGTCGCTGAATCGGCTCAGTCGCCGGTGGCAATCGTGTTTGGTCGAGAGCATTCTGGTTTAACTAATGCTGAGCTGGAAATCTGTAATGCATTAGTTCATATCCCCTGTAATGAGGATTTTAGTTCGTTAAACATTGCAGCCGCTGTACAGGTACTTTGTTACGAAGTGAATTTGGCGGCAGGAGCGGGTGCGGCAAAAGCAGACGATGACAGTGAAATTGCTACTTCCGATGAACTAGAACGTTTTCATCGGCATCTTGAAGAAACCTTGGTGGAGATTGATTTTCTGGATCCGGATAAACCGCGTTTACTAATGCGACGTTTAAAACGCTTATTTAATAGGGCGAGATTGGAACAGACAGAAGTGAATATTTTGCGAGGAATTTTGACTGCGACACAGAAGTTTGGTCGTAAATAAGCTGTAATGGTTTACAATAAGTGTATTAGAACTGGGAACGATAGTGATGTTTAACCGAATTAAAGAAGATTTGAATTGTGTTTTCGACCGCGATCCCGCGGCGCGAAATGCGTTTGATGTGATTACTTCTTATCCTGGTTTTCATGCATTATTAATGCACCGCTTTAGCCACAAACTTTGGAAATGGGGTTTGCGTTGGTTGGCACGTTGGTTATCAACGATCATGCGCTGGTTCACTGGTATCGAAATTCACCCTGGTGCTTGTATTGGTCGACGTTTCTTTATCGATCACGGTATGGGTGTGGTAATTGGTGAAACGGCTGAGATAGGAGATGACTGTACACTTTATCATGGCGTCACGCTTGGCGGCACAAGTTGGAATAAAGGTAAGCGTCATCCTACTTTAGGTAATAATGTGGTTGTGGGCGCGGGCGCCAAGGTGCTCGGTCCTATCACAGTGGGGGCGGGGGCGCGTGTTGGTTCAAATGCTGTAGTTGTAAAAGATGTACCTGCAGAGGCAACGGTAGTAGGGATTCCGGGTCATTTAGTGAAAACCCGTGGCAGCGCTCCTAAAGACAGCGGAGATCATGAGAAACGTAAGGCTTTTGCTGAAAAAATCGGCTTTGATGCCTATGGTACGTCAGATGGTGACATGCCAGATCCGGTTGCAAATGCGGTAAATGCCATGCTTGACCATATTCATGCCATGGATAATAAGATGGAAACTATGTGCAAAGCACTTAAAAGCCTTGGTATGGAAATCGCTGATTTAAACTTACCAGAGCTTGGACCTTGCAAAATTAGCCAAGAAGATGAGCCCGAACACATTGAAAGTGAAGAACATTCATCAGAAGATGGTGAAAATCGGGTTAAGTAAGAGGCTGACTAAAGCCTGTCATTCTGCTCAGAAATAACTCAAGAAGCATCTAAGCTGGGACGATATAGCGGGGCATGACTTTGTTCTGCAGGTAATACTTGACTAAATTACTCAGGTATGTAAAATTAGCACAAGCTAATATTACTTGTTTCAGAAGGTATTCGCAATGAGATTAACTACAAAAGGCCGTTATGCGGTCACTGCTATGCTCGATTTGGCTATCCATTTTGATGATGGTCCAATTACGCTGGCTGATATTTCACGTCGACAAGGTATTTCACTGTCGTATCTTGAGCAATTGTTTTCGCGTTTACGCAAGCAAGAGCTCGTTGTCAGTGCGCGCGGTCCAGGCGGTGGTTATCGTCTTAGTCGTGAGGCATCAGAAATTGCTGTGGCAGATGTAATTACAGCAATTGATGAAAAAGTAGATGCAACGCGCTGTGGTGGCTTGGCAAATTGTCAGGATGACCAACCTTGCTTAACTCACGAGCTTTGGACTGATCTAAGTCAACGTATTTATGATTTCCTTAGTGGTATAACACTGGCGGATTTAGTTAATCGCCGTGAAGTACAGGAAGTGGTTGAGCGCCAGATGGTCAATGTAATTACACCACCGACAGTAGCTACGACTAATAGCTAAGCAACAAAATTTATATTGAACACTTTAATTGGAGCCAGTAGTAATGAAGCTACCTATTTATCTTGATTATTCTGCAACAACACCGGTTGATCCGCGCGTTGCAGAAAAAATGATGCAATGCCTGACAATGGACGGTAATTTTGGTAATCCTGCGTCACGTTCGCATTCATTTGGCTGGGAAGCAGATGACGCTGTCGACCTTGCTCGTAAACAGGTTGCTGATTTAGTTAATTGTGATCCAAAAGAAATTATCTGGACATCGGGCGCAACCGAATCAGATAACTTAGCAATTAAAGGCGCAGCACACTTCTATAATAAGAAGGGTAAACACATCATTACCTGCAAGACTGAACATAAAGCCGTTTTAGATAGTTGCCGTCAGTTAGAGCGTGAAGGTTATGAAGTCACATATTTAGATCCTCAAGAAAATGGTTTAATTGATTTAGCCAAACTTGAAGATGCCATGCGTGAAGACACGATTCTTGTTTCAATCATGCATGTGAATAATGAAATTGGTGTTATTCAAGACATCAACACCATTGCTGAATTAACACGTGCTCGCGGTATTATCTTCCACGTTGATGCAGCGCAAAGTGCGGGTAAAATTGATATTGATCTTGCTAACAACAAAGTTGATTTAATGTCATTCTCGGCACACAAAATTTATGGACCTAAAGGGATGGGCGCATTATTTGTTCGCCGTAAACCTCGGGTTCGTTTAGAAGCACAAATGCACGGTGGTGGCCATGAGCGTGGTTTACGTTCAGGCACGTTACCAGTTCACCAAATTGTTGGTATGGGCGAAGCATTCCGCATTGCAAAAGAAGAAATGGCAGCAGAAAATGTTCGTTTCGCTGCATTACGTGATCGTTTATACGAAGGTTTTAAAGATATTGAAGAAACCTATGTTAATGGTGATATGGAAAAACGTATTACCGGCAACCTAAACATTAGCTTCAACTACGTTGAAGGTGAATCGTTAATAATGGCGATTAAGGATCTTGCTGTGTCATCAGGTTCCGCCTGTACCTCTGCAAGCTTAGAACCTTCTTACGTATTGCGTGCGATTGGTCGTAATGATGAATTAGCGCACAGTTCAATTCGCTTTACTATTGGTCGATTTACGACCGAAGAAGAAATCGATTACACCATTAAACTACTTCACGACAGTATTCAAAAACTGCGTGATCTCTCACCACTGTGGGATATGTTTAAAGAAGGTATTGATCTTGACTCAGTGAAATGGGCCGCACATTAATTTAAGTTATTCTGTTTAAGCAGGAGAAAGTAACATGGCATATAGTGATAAAGTAATGGACCACTACGAAAATCCTCGTAACGTGGGCACTATGGACAAAGAAGATAAAGATGTTGGTACTGGCATGGTCGGCGCACCAGCTTGTGGCGATGTAATGAAGCTACAAATTAAAGTTGGTGAAAATGGTGTTATCGAAGATGCTAAATTTAAAACTTATGGTTGTGGTTCGGCAATTGCTTCAAGCTCATTATTAACAGAATGGGTCAAAGGCAAAACATTAGACGAAGCATCAGAAATTAAAAATTCTGATATAGCTGAAGAGCTCGCTTTGCCACCAGTAAAAGTACATTGCTCTGTGTTAGCTGAAGATGCTATCAAAGCAGCGATTAAAGATTTTCAGGATAAGCAGTAAGGACTGTTTACGATGTCAATTTCTTTAACAGAAAGTGCTGCTGAACGCGTACAACATTTTTTGGATAATCGAGGTTCCGGTATCGGTTTACGCCTTGGCGTAAAGACTACTGGTTGTTCGGGTATGGCTTATGTACTTGAGTTTGTCGATGAAACTCAAGAAGAAGACACCGTGTTCGAAGTAAACGGAATTAAAATTATTGTTGATCCCAAGAGCCTGATTTATCTTGACGGCACAGAATTAGATTACGCCAAGGAAGGTCTGAATGAAGGCTTTCAGTTTAACAACCCAAATGTCAAAGACACCTGTGGTTGTGGCGAAAGCTTCACCGTCTAGTCGGTGATAAAAAGCGATAGTGGTAAAGGTTGATGGATCGAAATTATTTCGAATTATTTGCACTACCCGTTAGCTTTGACGTAGATCTTTCCTCGCTATCCCAGCGCTATCAAGATCTACAACGCAGTGCTCATCCTGACAAATTCACCAATGCTACTGATAGAGAGCGGCGCATTTCTATGCAGCAGGCTTCTATTATTAATGAAGCCTATCAAGCACTAAAAGATCCGCTTAAACGTGCGCAGTATATGCTGAGCTTAAATAATATCGATACTAACAGTGAATCAAATACCGTTATGGATACGGCATTTTTGATGCAGCAAATGGAGTTACGCGAAGCGCTGGATGATATTATGGAGGTGTCGGAACCATTATCTGCATTAGAGATTTTTAGTGCTGATATAGAAACGCAGATCCATAATTTAATTTCACAATGTCAGAACTGTTTTAGTGATAATTCGCAAGATAGTCTTAAACAAGCGGAAGGGCTGACATTGCAGTTACAATTTTTATATCGCCTTCGTGAAGAAGTAGAAGATCGCGAAGAAGCATTACTTTAATTATTATCGGACACCTGTATGGCGTTGTTACAAATATCTGAACCAGGCGAAGCCACGGCACCGCATCAACATCGATTAGCGGCAGGCATTGATCTGGGTACAACCAATTCACTGGTTGCAACAGTTAAAAGTGGTGAGGCTCTCACCTTGGCAAATGAAGATGGACAACATCTATTGCCTTCAGTTGTACAATATCAAAAAAATAACATCGTTGTCGGTAGCGCAGCACAACAAGCCGCCGCCACGGATCCGCATAACACGATTAGCTCAGTAAAACGTTTTATGGGCCGCGGAATTAACGATGTTAAGGCGGATGCACATGGTTATGAATTTATCGAAACAGAATCAGTACCGCGTATTCGTACAGTTGCCGGTGATGTTTCTGCCGTAGAAGTGTCGTCACAAATACTCGCTAATTTAAAACAACGTGTAGAAGAAAGTCTGGGCGGTGAGTTGCAAGGTGTTGTTATTACCGTACCTGCTTATTTTGATGATGCCCAACGTCAAGCAACCAAAGATGCAGCGCGTTTAGCTGGTTTAAATGTTTTACGTTTATTAAATGAGCCAACAGCAGCAGCAGTTGCTTATGGCCTTGATACTGGTTCAGAAGGTGTTCATGCCATTTATGATTTAGGTGGTGGTACCTTTGATATTTCTATTTTGCGCCTTAACCGTGGTGTCTTTGAAGTACTTGCAACGGCAGGTGACTCGGCATTGGGTGGCGACGATATGGACCGTTCTATTGCAATCTGGATGGCGTCAGAAGCGGGTGTTGAACTGGATGATGCTTATTTATTACGTCGCATGATGAACGAAGCACGTCGCGCCAAAGAAGCATTAACCAACGCTGATTCTGTTGATGTCAGCGTTGAATTGGCTGAAGGTAAACAATGGACAGGTTCGCTGAATACTGAAAAATTTAATGAACTCGTTGATGGCTTGATTAAGAAAACATTATTACCGTGTCGTCGTGCGATGCGTGACGCGGGTGTGTCGATTGAAGAAATTAATGATGTAGTCATGGTTGGTGGTTCAACACGGGTGCCACGTGTACGTGAAAAAATCACCGACTTTTTTGCTAAGCCACCGCTTGTTGATATTGATCCGGATAAAGTCGTTGCAGTCGGTGCGGCAATACAAGCTGATGCATTGGTTGGTAATAAGCCCGATGATGAAATGTTACTGCTTGATGTAAACCCATTATCACTGGGTATTGAAACAATGGGCGGGTTGGTTGAAAAAGTTATTCCACGCAATACCACTATTCCAGTTGCACGCGCACAAGAATTTACCACCTTCAAAGATGGTCAAACGGCAATGGCAGTTCACGTGTTACAAGGTGAGCGCGAACTAGTTGATGACTGTCGTTCATTAGCACGTTTTGAATTACGTGACATTCCACCGATGGTTGCGGGTGCCGCACGTATCTTAGTGACGTTCCAAGTTGATGCTGATGGTTTATTAGAAGTCACCGCGAAAGAACAAACCAGTGGTGTTGAAGCCAGCGTACAAGTTAAGCCATCGTATGGCCTTGAAGACAATGAAATTGAACGCATGTTAAGAGAAAATTTTGAACATGCGAAAGATGATGTTGAAGCAAGAAAATTGCGTGAACAACAAGTCGAAGCAGATCGTGTTCTTGAAGCAATTAATGCCGCATTGGTTGAAGATGGTGATGCACTGTTAAATGATGAAGAACGTGCGACAATAGTTGCGAGTTTGGAAAGATTAAAACAGGCACGTGAAAATGAATCGGCGCCAAAAATTAAATATGCGATTGATGTAGCTGATAAAGCCACCGCTGATTTTGCTGCCAAGCGAATGGATGCGAGTATTAACAAGGCCTTAAGTGGTCATACCCTTGATGAATTTGAGTAACGGAAAAGTTCGATGCCACAAATTATAGTTTTACCTCATGAAGAAATTTGCCCTGATGGTGCAGTGATCGAAGCCGAATCAGGTGTCACTATTATTGATGCGGTCGCTAAGGGAGGCGTTGATATTGAACATGCTTGTGAAAAATCTTGTGCATGCACGACATGCCACGTGATTATTCGTGAAGGCTTTGATTCGCTAGAAGAATCAACCGAGCTTGAAGACGATATGTTGGATAAAGCATGGGGTTTAGAGCCAGATTCACGTTTAAGCTGCCAAGCTGTGGTTGCGGATAAAGATTTAGTTATTGAAATACCCAAGTACACTATTAATATGGTGTCTGAAAATCACTAGCCACTTCTTATTAGGCTAAATTCCTAAAAATCATAGGGTTAAGAACCGTTTTAAGCTTGAATCTACCCCGTGGCTTAGCTAATATTCGCCAAATCGAATTAATCAAAGAGTGACTACTATGAGTTTGATATGGACTGATACCCTCGATATCGCAATCGAACTGGACGATACATACCCAGATGTTGACCCACGTACGGTCAGATTTACCGATTTGCATGAATGGATCTGTGAGCTAGAAGAGTTTGATGATGATCCTGACCGCTCAGGCGAGAAAATACTCGAAGCGATACAAATGGCATGGATTGATGAACGCTACTAAAATCGGTTCAAAATCACTGGTTTTGCTGATGGCTCTATGCCTATTCTGAAGCTAGAATAGCCGTCTGTTTTACCCCGTAAACCCGCGTATCTTCGCGGGTTTTTATGTTATTGTTACTATTCTGAGTTGGAGATTCCCGATATTATGGCAGTTGAACGCACATTATCTATTATTAAACCTGATGCGGTCGCTAAAAATGTGATTGGTGAGATACTTAGCCGCTTTGAAAAGGCTGGTTTACAGATTGTTGCGGCGAAAATGATACAGCTAAGCCGTGAGCAAGCTGAAGGTTTTTATGCAGTTCACAGCGAACAGCCGTTTTTTAACGATCTTGTGAACTTTATGATCTCAGGACCTGTGATGGTGCAGACACTGCAAGGTGAATCTGCTATCGCTAAAAATCGTGAATTAATGGGTGCTACTAACCTAGCTGATGCGGCTGCGGGAACGATTCGCGCTGACTTCGCTCAAACAATAAATGAAAATGCAGTACATGGTTCTGATGCAGTGGAAACTGCCACAGTTGAAATAGCCTACTTCTTTGGAGACGATGGAGTTTGCGAACGCAAACGCTAGGGCAATATGCCAGAACAGACAGAAAAAATGAATTTGCTTGATCTCGATCGAGCCGGAATGGAGACCTTCTTCACCAGTATTGGGGAGAAGGCCTTTCGTGCTTCGCAAGTAATGAAATGGATTCATCAGCATCGTGTTACTGATATTAACGAGATGACTAATTTAAGTAAGTCTTTGCGTGAAAATTTACAAGCAATGGCGGAAGTACGTTTACCGGAAGTAGTCGTTGATCAAAAATCAGACGATGGCACCCGTAAATGGTTACTCAAACTGGATTCTGGTAACTGCATTGAAACTGTTTTTATTCCCGAAGGTTCTCGTGGCACCTTATGTGTGTCATCTCAAATTGGTTGCGCGTTGGAATGTAGCTTTTGTGCAACCGGCAGACAAGGTTTTAATCGCAACTTATCAACGGGTGAAATTATTAGTCAGGTGTTAGTTGCAAATCACGCGCTTGGTTTTGATAAAGATGGTGAACGGATAGTAACTAATGTAGTGATGATGGGTATGGGTGAGCCATTACTGAATTTCGATAACGTTGTTGCTGCGATGAATATCATGATGGATGATTTTGCTTATGGTATTTCAAAGCGTCGTATCACATTAAGTACTGCTGGTGTTGTGCCAGCATTAGAACGGCTTCGTGAGGTGATTGATGTGAGTCTTGCTCTGTCTTTACATGCGCCTAATGACGAATTGCGAGATATTCTTGTGCCGTTAAATAAAAAATACCCAATCAAGGAAACATTGGCCGCGTGCAAACATTATTTCGAAGGTAAGAAACATCGTTACCTTACGGTTGAATACGTGATGCTAAAAAATGTAAATGATAAAGTGGAACACGCACGTCAATTAGTTAAGTTACTAAAAGATGTTCCGTCAAAAATAAATTTAATTCCATTCAATCCATTTGATGAAACGCAATATGAACGTTCATCACAAACAGCGATTAATAAATTTAGAGATATTTTAATTAAAAATGGACTAATTACGATCACTCGGAAAACACGTGGTGATGATATTGATGCAGCCTGTGGGCAGTTGGCAGGACGCGTGCAAGACAAAACTAAGCGTACACAAAAGCGCATACAGCTTCAGGCAGGAGCCGAATAGTAATGACAAAAAAATCGATTCAAGCAGGTTTAATGATATCGGCACTTTTTCTTTTGAGCGCTTGCTCATCGAGTGGTGGTGGCAGTATTGCAGGTGTAGATGATGAAGCTGAGCTTATTGTCGTTCCAAAGGGTAATCGATTAGCTGAAACAAACGTGAAGTTAGGCGTAGGTTATATGCAGCAAGGTAACTTTGAATATGCACTAAGGAAGTTTCGTAAAGCATTAGAAATTGATGACAATTTACCAAATGGGCATTATGCAATTGCCTTGTTGTATGATCGACTAGGTAAACCACAAGCCGCAGTACGACATTTTGAACGCTCAATTGAAATTAACCCACAATACTCAGACGCCTATAATGCTTATGCGGCATTTCTTTGTCGTAACAAGGAATATGATCGCGCGGATGAAAAATTTAGAAAAGCCTTGGCTAACCCACTTTATCGTTCACATGGCTTAGTGCGTATTAATGCCGGGCTTTGTGCGATGCGTGCTGGTAAGCCTGATAAAGCTGAAAAATATTTTAGAAACTTGCTTAAAAGTAATCCTAATAACCCTACGGCCTTATTTCAGATGGCAAAAATAAATTATGATGCACAGCGTTATTTACAAGCACGCGGTTATATTCAGCGTTTTTATGCATTAGGTAAACATACAGCGCAAAGTTTACTGCAGGGTGTGAAAATAGAAAGAATTTTAGGTGATAAAAATGCACTAGTTAAATACGCATTGATTCTGCAACGAAAATTCCCTGACTCGGATGAGGCAAGGGAGTTGTTGAAGTCTGAAATTCGATGAGTGACGAAAATAACAAGGAACAACAACCAACGTTTTCGTTTGGTAAGCGATTTTCTACTGCGCGTGGCGCGTTGAATCTTTCTCGCGAAGATGTTGCCGTAGAATTAAAGCTTGGTATAGAAATTATTGTTGCAATAGAAGATGAGGACTATGAATCTCTTACAGCACCTATTTTTGTAACAGGGTATATACGAAATTATGCACGCTTATTAAAAATTCCAGTTGAACCATTATTGGCAGCTTATAATCAGGTGCAGGTTGAAAGACCTACTATTGTTGCTAAAGCAATTCGTAAGTCGGGTCCGTCTTATAGTAGATTGTTAATTAAAATTGCCTCAGTGTTGATAGTGCTGGTATTACTTGCTGGTATTATTTCATGGTTTCAAAGCCAAGATTTTGAGCCCTCAACTTGGTTTTCTTCACCAGAAAACACGGATAGTTCAGAACCCGTTATTGAGCTACCTAAACTGGTTGAATCAGACGATCTACCCGCTTCTATTGAGAAAAAACCCGAACCAGTGACAGAACTACCGGCTGAAGTGGTGGCTATTCCTACTCCAGTTGTTGAACCAGTAGCAGTGCCTGTGCCGGTAGAAGTTACCCCCCAAGCCGCCGTTGAAGCACCAAAAAATGAAATTTTGATAAGTCTTAGCAATGACAGCTGGGTTGATATTCAGGATAGTACTGGTAAGCGTTTGATTTATGACCTATTACGAGCAGGTAAGGAAAAACGCTTCACAGGAAAGCCTCCATTTAAGGTGTTTTTGGGTAACGCGAAAGGCGTCAGAATCGAGTACAATGGCGAGCTAATTGATGTCGATAAGCATATACGGGGAAATCTTGCCCGCTTCAAGATTGGGGCGGCAGGAGAGTAGAGCAAAATGAGTTTTAAAGTTGAGATAAAACGACGTAAGTCGAAGCAAATAATGGTGGGTAATGTCGCCGTAGGTGGCGATGCTCCTGTATCTGTACAGAGCATGACAAACACAGAAACCTGTGATGTTGATGCAACGGTTACTCAGCTAGACGCACTGGAACGTGCTGGTGCCGATATTGTGCGGATTTCAATTCCAAGTATGGATGCCGCTGATGCCTTTGCCAAAATTAGGCAGCGTGTTTCATTACCATTAATTACGGATATTCATTTCGATTATAAAATCGCACTGCGTGTTGCGGAACTGGGTGCAGATTGCTTGCGCATTAACCCAGGCAACATTGGTCGAGAGGATCGAGTTCGTTCTGTTGTAGACAGTGCGCGTGAACATGGTATTCCAATTCGCATTGGTGTTAATGCTGGTTCATTAGAAAAAGACTTACAAAAAAAATACGGTGAGCCAACACCGGAAGCCTTAGTCGAATCAGCGATGCGTCACATTGATATTCTCGACAAGCTGGATTTTCAAGAATATAAAATTAGTATGAAAGCATCAGACGTTCATACAACTGTTGCAGCTTATCGTCAGTTAGCGAGTCAGATTGAACAACCTTTACACCTCGGTATTACTGAAGCGGGTGCAGCACGTGCTGGCGCGGTTAAATCAGCGATCGGTTTAGGTATGTTATTAAACGATGGCATCGGCGATACAATTCGAGTTTCGTTAGCAGCTGATCCAGTTGAAGAAATTAAAGTTGGTTTTGATATTCTGAAAAGCCTACACATTCGTAGTAAGGGCGTGAACCTAATCGCGTGTCCTTCTTGTTCAAGACAAGAATTTAATGTAATTGA
>JALTKP010000179.1:0-1857 GCA_027078075.1 Gammaproteobacteria bacterium
CTAGGTTCAATAATGAGTCTGTCTGGGTGGGTTTGTTTCAGTAGCTGATTAACCGCGACTTGCAGCGGTAAACCAGCGGCACAACATATACAACCACCAGGTACCTGTTTAATTGTTAGCGATGTGTTATCACCATCAATAAGGTGGCCATCAATACCCATTTCACCAAACTCATTGACGAGAACCGCCCAGTGTTCTTTTATGGGTTTTTGAGCAAGTAATCTTGTTATCGCAGTTGTTTTACCGACACCTAAGAACCCCGTTATTATGTTAGTTTTAACATCAACAATAGGTTCAACCATGACGACACCATACACAGTGGCAATCGACATGATTACAGGCTTTGTCCTTTCTCCTACTGTTATAGCGTAAATTAGCAATCGGCAATAAGCATCGTTTAATCAATGATGGACGGTATAGCTTGAATAAAGCATGCCGTACATCTGGTTTATTTGTTGTTCTTCGTAATAGCCATTTGTAACTATGGTTTCCAACTAAATTATATAAAGCGCGGTTAACTACCGAGGTTTGCATTTGAGGGCGTAGCTGTTGATGCCATAAGTCATCATAGTTTTCATTATTAAGCAGGCTCTGTGCAGCAAGAACACCTGATGATATGGCCAGGCGTATGCCAAAGCCCCAAAGCGTATCCTGAAACCCTGCTTGTTCGCCGACAAGCGGGTTTAAGCCACTATAGGCGCTATCAGGTATACGAAAATTTCCCGCACCACCATGTGAAACAGGATTTTTCATTTCTAATCCTACAAGCCGTTCAAATGCCTCAACGGTTCTTTTAACATAGGTTTTTTCCTGTTTAAAACCAGTGAACATACAGGTTTTAATCGTACCGTGACCATCCATAATTAAAAGATAGGCATAGCCGCCCGGGGCAAGGTTTTCATCACAAATAACCCAATACCCATCCGGCATATCCGTTTCAAAGTGATACCCAACGGCAATGGCATCAGGAGCTTTAGGGCCAGCCGCAAGAATACCGACACCTTCAATGGTTGTCAGTTTGTCTTTAAAGCGAACCTCCACACCTAATGCTTGTGCTTGTTTTAATAACCCTGTGTCGAGTGAATTGGGTCCTGGACCGCGTTCAATTAAATAAAAAAGCGGGTGGTCAGATTTAATATCATATTGAGTATCCCAAGCATCATAGGCAGTGCCCGTATGGCAGGGTTTGGCGGTAAAATTAATATCAATACCGATATCATTTAAAAAAGATAAGGCATTACCTTTGGTTGACCAGTTTTCAAGGCCTTGAAAGTCTTTTTGAAATCGGTGCCCTACTTCACTGTGCATTTCGTGCACAACAACTTGACGCCCTGCATGTGCCAAGGTGATCGCCGCGGCGAGGCCTGCAGGACCTGCACCAGCAATATGAACTGAATCAGTGTTAGGATTATCTTTCATATTCAATGTTTATTCTCACAATAAAATTTGAAAAAAATAAAACCTTCTATTTACATCTTAGACCTGAGTGTATGACACAGGTCAAGCCCTTAAAGAAAACCTAAATACTGAAACCCAATAATAATTAATATGCTACAAAGAATACCGCGCAACCAGCTTTCATGTAAAAATTTACTGATGGTTGGGCCCGCAAATGCACCAACAATAGTGCCCATAAGAAGTAGGCCGAGTAATGGAAAATCAAGTTCAACACCTAATCGCATGTAATTTGCAATTGATGTCACAGAATGAATAGCAATGGCTAATGCGGAAGTTGCAGCAACGATAAACATCGGCAGTCGCATAATAATGCTCATAAAGGGAACAAGCAGAAAGCCCCCTCCTACCCCTAAAGCCGATGAGAAAATGGCAATGCCCATGCCGGTTAGAAAAGGCAAC
>JALTKP010000179.1:1867-4560 GCA_027078075.1 Gammaproteobacteria bacterium
CTGCCCCAAGAATAAGCGCGAGGCTAAGTACAAGCCGACATTGTTTGAAATAAAGTGGCACGGCAACAATCGGTGTCACTAGTGTGAGTACCTGTGCCATAGGTTTAATTAAGTTTGGATTTTGTATCCCTAATACCGAGATCAAACCAACCGATGCCAGAATACCACCCGCTGCTCCAACAGTGGAAAATACAAAGCCGACCAGAATCCCCCATGCAACGGGTATCCAGGGTGAAATAACGATATCTGCAATATCAAAATTCATATTATTATTTTAAAAAAGCACCTTGACCTATGTGTAACATATAGGTTTTATACTCAATATAAAGGTAAGTACCCTAAAACAGTTACAACGATTTAGTTTGTTATAGGAGGCATCATGGAACATTTACACGAGCCTATAAATCACCGCAACGCTGTACCTACACTTATCATTGATAGTACATCAAATCAACGAAAATCATCACTTACAGAAATTAGTTCAAGCATTATCACAACATTGTTGAATGGTTATCATGGAAATACAGCCATTGAATTATGGGATGGTAATAGAGTAATTGGTGATGATGATAAAAACTGTACCATCGTATTTCATGAACCTGCCGTTATTCGAGAGTTAATTTTGTATCGCAGTTTATCACGCCTTACTGAGGCGTATTTGTCGGGTGCTGTATCAGTAAATAGTGATATGGAATCCCTGTTTGATCTAGGCGAGCATTTAGATAAATTAACATTGAACTGGAAACAAAAATTACACCTCATTTGGCTGGCGCTAAAACTCCCTAATCATTACAGAAAAAACAGGCAATCTCAGACTCGTACAGGGCATAAAAACGGGCGTGCAAGCATTGCTCACCACTACGATGTCAGCAATGAATTCTATAAATTATGGTTAGACCCTGAAATGGTTTATACCTGTGCTTACTTCCGTGATGAGAAGCAATCCCTCGCTGAGGCACAAATTGATAAATTAGATATTCTTTGTCGTAAGTTACGTTTAAAACCAGGTCAAACATTATTGGATATAGGTTGTGGTTGGGGTGCATTGGCGATTCATGCAGCAAAGAAATATGGTGTAAAGGTACACGGCATTACATTGAGCAAGAACCAGCAGACCGCGGCGCAACAAAAAGTGCTTGAAGAAGGATTGGAAAAACAGGTTAAGATTGAACTTTGCGATTACCGTGATTTACCCGAAGATGCGCAATATGACCGTGTTGTTAGCGTTGGAATGTTCGAGCATATAGGGATTAAGAACTTCCCTGTTTACTTTGGTGTTGTAAAACGGGTTTTAAAACGTGGTGGGTTATTCTTAAATCACGGCATTACCAATGATACCGGATGGCAAGACACACCGGTAACACGATTCATTAACCGATATATTTTCCCTGATGGTGAATTAGCGAGAGTGAGTGATGTATCGGATGCAATGGAAAAAGCGGGTTTTGAATTATTAGACATGGAAAGTTTGCGTCGTCACTATGCTTATACTTTACGTCACTGGGTGAAATCGCTGGAAGAAAATGGTGAAGAAGCGATTCGGCAAACTAGCGAAGTAACGTACAGATTATGGCGTTTGTACATGGCGGGCTCTGCGTACTACTTCAACCAGGGTAGTATTGGAGTAAGCCAGTTGCTCGTAGGACATTTATATGATCCCGTTCCTATTCCCCTAAGACGTGATGATTTGTATACTGACTAGAAAATAGATTAAATAAACGGGAATATAAATGGCAACATGGTTACAAGGAGAAGTTGTTGAGAATAAACGATGGTGCTCTGATCTCTACTCATTAAAGATAAAAACTGACCCGTTGGAATTTACATCGGGTCAGTTTGTTCGAGTAGGTTTGGAAATTGATGATAAGTTACTCGCTCGCCCCTACTCGCTTGTGAATACGCCACAGGATTCACTATTGGAAATTCACTTTAATCATGTCGTTGAAGGTGAATTAAGCCCTCATCTAGCTGGCTTGGTGAAGGGAGACGCTCTTCAAGTATCCGATCGTGCCAGTGGCATGTTGACATTAAATGAAGTTCCCGATGTGCCGCACTTGTGGCTATTTGCAACCGGTACAGGGATCGGTCCGTTTCTTTCTATTTTAAATAATCCTGAACCATGGCAGCGATTTAAAAAAATCATATTGGTGTATTCAGCGAAGACACGTGAGAAACTGGCTTATCGAAATGATTTTGATACACTAAAAGCACGCTATGATGAACAGTTTTCTTTTATTCCCTTCGTAACGCAACAACAAACCCCAGATACAATTCATTCCCGTATTACAACAAGTTTACAAAGTGGCGAACTTGAAAAGCATGCTAACCTGGCAATTAGCGCTGACTCAAGTCACATTATGTTATGTGGAAATGCAACCATGGTGAGTGATGCAACCGCTTTGTTGGAAGAACGAGGCTTACGCCGACATAAACACAGCGAGCCGGGTCAAATAGCGATAGAAAAATATTATTAGCCGTTTGCTACGGTAATAAACGATTTATCCATTTCACAATAGAACGTGTTGTCGCACTAAATAATTTCGGTGCATAGGCAGTGTTGACAGTGCGGCGGTGAATTTGTGACAAGGTTGGGTAAGCATGAATAGCCGCCGAGATATCCGCTATCTTTACGCCTGCTTGCATTGCCAGCACAATCTCATGAATCAATTCACCTGCATGTGGACCAAGGATGG
>JALTKP010000180.1 GCA_027078075.1 Gammaproteobacteria bacterium
TCTGCATAGTTATCACGGATGGCAGGTTCGTCTTCAACAATGGCTACACGGCGACTCATGGATAAATTGTCTTTAATTTATGGTTACTAGTTTGAATGTACTTTACCTGAACCAGTCGATGAGATCATGTAACTCAGTCACATTGCCATATTGTTGCCATATTTGATCATGATCCTGCCTTTTTCTGCACCTTTTTCGGCCATCTAAATATTCTTAAATATCTCCTGACAAAAGAACACCGGCGCCGTAATGGATCCTATCGAGCCTCCGCGATACTACCTAAGGATGGGTACGCTGGACCAATTAGTTAATTAGGAGAGTAATAAAATGAAAAATAAACAATTAGTGATTGCTGTTTCCCTTGTTTTAGCAAGTACTTTTATACAGGCGGATGAAATTTATGATTATGGTGAGCCAAGTCAAGAATTTCAATTAGAAGATGCGGGAGGTCTAGGGCTTGGTGCCATATTCGGTGGTCTTTTAGGAGGACCTATTGGGGCTATAGCGGGTGGTGCGGCTGGTAATATGAGTGTAATGGCAGCTAAAAACGAAAAAGAGTTAACTAGATTAAATAATGAATTAATCAGCACTAAAACAGATTTGGCAAGGTTGAGACATAATAACCAGTCTTTAGTTAAAAAAGTTAATTTACAGAAGACAGCACTGAACCAACAAGTACCTGAAAGTTATGATTTCTTAAGTTTAAATAAAGGTATCAGTATGTCGGTGCAATTTAGACATGACAGCCATTTGTTAGAACCATTATTTGTTAAACAGATTACGGACATGGCTAAATCTTTTTCTAGCGTTGAAAAATTACATATTCATTTAAGTGGCCATGCTGATCGTGATGGCGGTGATGTTTATAATCAGATGCTTTCGGAACAGCGCGTTAAATCAGTTGCAAAGGTATTGTGCAGAGCCGGCTGGCCAAAACAGAGAATGCATATTACAGCGCATGGTGAGAGTCGCCCACTAAGTCAGAGTGAAGATAAACAAGGCTATGTATTTGATAGACGAGTGAGTGTTCTGCTGACAACAGCAGGTGCTGGAATATGAAATTACTTTACGCAATCTCACAGGATATTTTGAATTGTGATCCAACTTGCGTAAAACACCATTTATTAGCAAGTTGTTTTAATAATAGCTGTGGGAATAATTATTGCCGAGTTAAACGTGATGTTGATGCACTTAAACGTCAGCGTAAAACTAGAAATACAATTAGGAGTGAGGGTTGAGGAGTAAAAAGGTCGCTGCAGCTAAGCTGTAGCGACCCCAGGTGCCCCTAACACCTTACTCCTCACCCCTCACATATTTAGTTACTTGCTAATTGGTTGTGCTTAGCAGTTATTGTTCTATTTTTAATAGCTAACTTGTTAATTAAGCTATCAAGACCATGTCGACGAATTTCACTTGAAAAACTACGACGGTAATTATTAACAAGACTTATGCCATCAATGCTAATGTCGTAAACCTTCCAACCATCTTTGGTTTGGTGCATACGGTAAGCAACAGGAATGCCTGGCCCAGCGCTACGTTCAATAACCGTTTTAACAGTAACATCTGTCGCAGTATTATCTGCCCTCAATGGAAGGTAGCTAATTGTTTCATCCGTATATTCAGAGAGTGCTGTTGCATAAGTGCGCAAAATGAGATTTCTAAATTGAGCGGGAAAATGTTGTTTTTGTTCGTCAGAAGCACGGCGCCAATGTTTGCCTAATACCCAAGATGACATTCTTTTGAAATCAACATGAGGCATGATGATTTTGTTAGCTAATTCATGAACTCGACCAGGATGTTGCTTAATAATCTCCTGCTCTTGTTTTAAGGCCTCAAGCATTCTACTGGTTGTTTCAGCAATGACTTGATCTGGCTTTTGAGACGTGTCTGCGCTAACAGTGTTTGTAAAGGCCAGCATTATTAGGGCAGAGGAAATAGTCAGTATCATCAGAACACGCTGGTATAGACCGCCATCGAGCTGCTGAGTGTAGTGGTTTGTTGTGTATCCTTGAGTCATAGGGGTGTCCTCTTAGTTGTTGAGAACAGTATCCCGATTTGAGTCTGGATCAGCGATGAACAGTGTCGCTTTAAGAATGTGAATATGTCACATGGTTATTTGTGTTACATATGTAGCGATACAGTGTCATTCGTATTTATTTCAATAAATACAGTTGGTTACCTTTAATATCTACCGGCCGCGATTAATCGGCTACGCCAATAAGGGTTATTTAGACGACTGATTTTAACTTCTTTTCCAGAAGAAGGAGCATGAACCATTTCACCTTTTCCGATATAGATCGCGACATGTCCTGGACGGCGTCCTTCAGTGGCATAAAATAGTAAGTCACCGGGACGTATTTGGCTTAGTGAAACAGGCTGGCGTGATTGAAATTGTTGCTTTGTGGTACGTGGAACACGTTTGCCAACTTGGGCATAACTGAATTGAATCAAGCCACTACAGTCAAAACCTCGGCTAGGCGTGTTGCCACCATAGCGGTATGGAACCCCTCGTTGTTGCAGTGCAATATCTAATAAACCTTGGCTTTTAGAGGATTTATTCTGGTAAGCAGTGGCGTGCTCATGTTCAGAATAGCGAGGCTGGCTGCCACAGGAAGTCAGTAAACCTAACAATAATAGTGCTAATAATAGTCGTAACATATACACACAAGTATAGAAGGTATTGATGATGATTCCAGCGCGATCTAACTGGGTTTGGTATACTGAATGGGATGTATTCAGATAATTTAGAAGTTTAAATTCGTGCCACGTAAAAAAACACGTAAACGTAAAACAAGCCGTAAAAAGCAGAAAAAATCATTTTTAAAAAAATGGTTTACTCGTTTTTTGTTGTTAAGTATTGTCATTGGCACGGTCTATGTTGCTTATCTAGACTACACGGTGAGAAATCAATTTGAAGGTAAGCGTTGGTCATTGCCTGCACGAGTTTTTGCTCGACCACTTGAGTTATATGCTGGTTTACAAATAAATCGAAAAGATCTGGTTCGAGAAATAAAGCAAATTGGTTTTCAATCAAATTCACGACTTAATGCCCCCGCAAGTTTTTGGCAAACAGGTAATGATATACATTTAGTGACTCGCGAATTTGAATTTTGGGATGGTGTGGAACCAGCACAAAAGATATCAATACGTTTTAGTGACAATGAAATCATTTCATTACGTCGGCGTGGTTCAGGTGCGGATGTTGACTTAGTGCGGGTTGAGCCATTATTGATTGGTGGCATTTATCCTGCACATAAAGAAGACCGTCTATTAATTCAATTAAAAGACACGCCGCCATTATTAGTTAAAATATTATTCGCAGTAGAAGACCGTGAATTTTATTCTCATCATGGGGTTGTGCCGCGTTCGATAGCGCGTGCAATTTGGGCAAACCTTCGTGCCGGTAGAACAGTGCAAGGTGGTAGCACCATTACTCAGCAGTTGGTTAAAAATTTCTTTTTAAGTAAGAAGCGTAGCCTTGTACGTAAAGCCAATGAAGCGATTATGGCATTACTAGTTGAATGGCATTACGAAAAAGATGAAATCCTCGAAGCTTATTTAAATGAAGTATATCTAGGGCAGTCAGGCCGGCGAGCAATACATGGCTTTGGTTTAGCAAGTTATTTTTATTTCGGACAACGTATAAAAGACTTAAATATTGCACAAATGGCATTGTTAGCAGGAACAATTAAAGGGCCTTCCTATTATGATCCTCGTCGACACCCTAAACGCGCCACTAAAAGACGTAATTTAGTATTGAAGTTGATGTTTGAGCAAGGACTTATTAATAAACGGCGATACAGAATAGAAAAGAAACGTAAGTTACAATTAATACCAAAACCGAGAGCCAGTGCAAGTCAGTTTCCAGCATATCTTGATTTGGTTAAAAGACAATTAAAAAGAGACTATCGTGATGAAGATCTTCGTTCCGAAGGTTTGCAGATATTCACTAATTTCGATCCAGTTATTCAGCGCCAAGCTGAATTGTCATTACAACAAACGATTGCACGTTTAGAGAAACAACGAAAATTGCCTAAGAAAAAATTACAGGGTGCAGTGGTTGTTACTTCAGTAAATCAAGGTGAAGTATTAGCTATTGTTGGAGGGCGGAATGTTCGGCAAGGTGGTTTTAATCGAGCGCTCGATGCGGTGCGTCCCATTGGTTCCTTAATAAAGCCAGCAGTATATTTGGAAGCAGTTGCGTCGAAACAGTTTACATTGGCGAGTTTGCTTGATGATAGTGCTTTGACTCTCGATATGGGTGGTGGAGAAAAATGGCGTCCTGCAAATTACGATAAGCAGTATCATAATCAAGTATTATTACGTGATGCTTTGATTCATTCCTATAATATATCAACGGTTAGATTGGGTCAGATGTTAGGTATGGATCGGATTGCAACAGCATTACAGAAGCTGGGTATTCGTCGATCAGTACACCGGTTCCCTTCATTGCCTTTGGGCACAGCACCTTTTAGCCCGATTGAGGTTACACAAATGTACCAGACATTTGCCGCATCGGGTTTTCGATCACCGTTACGATCAATCCGTGAAGTATTGGATGTAAAAGGCAATGCCTTGCAGCGATACCCTTTAACAGTACAGCAAGTGTATAACCCTGAGGCAGTTTATTTGATTGACACAACAATGCAGTCTGTTGTGGAAGAAGGAACAGCACGAGGATTAAAGAGTTATTTAGCCGATGATTTTATTGTTGCCGGAAAGACCGGAACAACTGATGATTTACGTGATAGTTGGTTTGCCGGATTTACCGGCTCGCACGTTGGTGTAGTTTGGTTGGGTATGGATGATAATGGCGTTGCAAAGTTGACGGGTGCAAGTGGCGCAATGCAAGTATGGGGGAGTATGATGAGCAAGATCTCGACTCAGCCTTTATCTTTGCTGGCATCAGATGATCTCGAAGAGGTATGGATTGATCGTAAAACAGGCTTACGGGGTAGTGATGATTGTGAAGATGCTTTAGTACTTCCTTTTCTTGTCGGCACAGCACCAGATGACTATGCAGAATGTGCTGGCGGCTCTTTTTCAAGAACAGTTGATGGTTTTTTTAATTTATTTGGAAATGATGAATGATGTTTAAATATACAAATAAATTGATACTGGTAATGGCAGTGTCTTTTTCGCTTGCTGGTTGTGGCAGCTTAGGTTCGCGAGCAACACCAGCACCGGTAGATGAGCCTGCTCAGATTGATAAACCTGGGGAGCGAATTACGGTTGCTCCAGTACCTGCAACGCGTATTGAACCAACTCAAAAGCCATTGGCGGCGTCACCTCAATCTGGTTCAGCGTTAAAAAAGCTTCAATTAGCCGCATTGTCTCAACAGCGTTCGGGGAAATATACGACAGCAGCAGCGACTTTAGAAAGAGCGTTACGCATTTCACCTCGTAATGCGATGCTTTGGCATCAGCTCGCACAGGTACGATTGAAACAGAAAAAATGGCGGCTGGCAGTGAATATGGCAGCAAAGTCGAAGGCATTGGCGCGCCAGCAACCGAACTTACAGCGTGAAAATTGGCTTATTATGGCAAAGGCATATCGCGCGCTGGGTCAAACAAGTAAAGCAAAAGCGGCAATACAGCACCTGCGCTGATACAATATAGACTCTAAATAGTACTAAATCATTTGCTTTTCATGCTGTTACAGCCATAATATTAACTACATAATAAGTTGAATCGAGGTACAATCACGCCTCAGGTTCATATATATAAGGAAGGAATCAGACCCGTGTCTGTTTACGCCGTCGACAAACTCATCAATCAGGCTCGTGTATTAGCCAGCGATTATCGCAAAACCATGGGTAAGCCACTTGCGGGTATCAGTAGTGAAATTGCGGAGCACGATGCAGTAACTTTATTAGATTTGGAGTTATGTCAGCCTCGTGTCAGTGGTTACGATGCACTTGGTAAAGGCTTACGCGAAGGTAAGCGGGTTCAAATTAAAGCGCGTGTGATTCCAGAAGGTAAATCGTCTGGACAACGTGTTGGTCAACTTAAACTAGATCAGTCATGGGATATTGTTGTGTTGGTGTTACTGGATGAAAATTATGAACCACTTGAAATATATGAGTGCAGTCATGATGTGATTGCTGATGCAATGCAGGATACCGATTCAAAACGTAGTAAGCGTGGCGCAATGTCTGTTGCTAAATTTAAGATCATCGGTGAACTTGCGTGGAGTCGCGATAACGCTGACGCGACTGCTAGTGCCTAATTGATTTCACCCTCTTAATGCTTGATTCCGCAGAACAACTTGGTAGTGATGGCGCATTAGCGCGCCACATCGAAAACTTTGCTCCCCGTAAAGCTCAACAAGAAATGGCGTTGGCTGTTGAGGCTGCCATTAAAGATAATCAGGTTTTAGTCACAGAAGCGGGTACCGGAACAGGTAAAACCTTTGCGTATTTAGTGCCCGCATTGATGTCGGGTAAGAAGATTGTTATTTCTACCGGCACAAAAACCTTACAAGACCAATTATTCCACCGCGATATCCCAACGGTCAGAGAAGCACTTAATCTTCCGGTTGAGATTGCGTTGCTGAAAGGGCGTGCAAATTATCTTTGCCTGCACAGACTAGAATTAGCCGGTGAAAAATCACGATTTAAAAAACCGGCTTTACGAGCGCAGTGGCAACAAGTGAGAGATTGGCAAGTACAAACACGCAGCGGTGATATAGCTGAATGTAGTGTATTGTCTGAAGATGCCATGATCTGGTCAGCGGTGACGGCAAATGCAGATAATTGTCTTGGTCAGGACTGTCCCTCTTATAGTGACTGTTTTATGTTTAAAGCACGCAAACGCGCGCAACAAGCAGATATCGTCGTTGTTAATCACCATTTATTACTGGCTGATATGGCGCTGCGTGATGATGGGGTTGGCGAAGTGCTGCCAGCCGCGAATGCTTTCATCATTGATGAAGCACACCAACTACCCGAAGCCGCTTCACAGTTCTTTGGTTTACGCCTAAGTAGTCGTCAATTAAATGAACTGGCTAATGATTCTATTGCAGAACATATAAAGTTTGCTAAAGAACATACACTCATTAATACCGCAGCACAGGATTTGCAGAAAGCAACAGCTGATCTTCGTTTAGCTTTAGGCAATACATCACAACGCGGAAGCTGGCAGGCGTTAGCAAAACAAGAAAAATTAGATGATGCATTAAGAGAGTTAGCGGATAAATTGTCAGGACTTGAAGATGCATTGGAACCTGCTGCAGAACGTGAGAGAGGTTTAGAACACTGCTTTAAACGGGCACAAGCTTTTGGCTTATTATTGCCACAGTTAACTGGCCAGCCACCAGAAGATTCCGTGCAATGGTTTGAAACACATCGGCGTAGTTTTAGTTTTCATTTAACACCAATGGAAGTTTCTGAAACATTTGATAGTCATATTAAAGCCAGTCGTGCAGCATGGATATTTAGTTCAGCAACACTGGCTGTTGGCGATGGCTTTGAGCATTTTTCAAACCGAATGGGTTTGGGTGAACCAATTACACATCGATGGGATAGCCCGTTTGATTTTGATAAGCAGGCATTAATGTATGTTCCCACGGCTATGCCTGAACCTAATTCACGAGACTATACGCAAGCCGTGATCGAAAAGGCATTGCCAGTAATTGAAGCAAGTCATGGTGGTGTATTTATTTTATTTACTAGTCACCGTGCATTACAAGAAGCTGTTCGTATACTAGAGCAGCGAACAAGTCATAGTTTATTTGTACAAGGGAATTTACCTCGCAGTGAACTATTAAAGAAATTCCGTGAGCATGGTCGAGGTGTATTACTTGGTACAGCAAGTTTTTGGGAAGGCATTGATGTAAGAGGTGAAGCACTAACCTGCGTTATTATTGATAAGCTACCTTTTGCTAGTCCGGATGATCCTGTTTTAAAAGCACGTATTGATGCTATGCGAAAAGAAGGACAAAATCCATTTATGACCTATCAGCTTCCTAATGCAGTTTTGAGTCTTAAGCAGGGTGCAGGGCGGCTGATTCGTGATAACGATGATTACGGTGTATTGATGCTTTGTGATCCAAGGCTTTACTCTAAACCCTATGGTCGTCTGTTCTTGAAGAGTTTACCAACCATGCCACGTAGTAGAACACTTGAAGAGGTTCAGCAGTTTTTTCAAACGGTGAATCAGGCTTCTGATGTGATGGAAGCATAACTATGAAATTATTAGCGATTGATACGTCGACAGAAGCATGTTCTGCAGCTTTGATCATGGATGGGCAAGTGATACATCGACATAAAATCGCACCACGTCAACATGCGGATTTAATTTTAGGCATGTGTGATGACTTACTAAAACAAGCGGATATTAAATTAAATTCACTAGATGCAATGGCTTTTGGTCGCGGCCCTGGTGCATTTACGGGTGTGCGTATTGCGACAGGAGTAGTACAAGGAATTGCTTTCGCACATCAACTGCCAGTTGTGCCTGTTTCATCACTTGCAGCGATTGCTTTTTCCGCTTGGCTGGAGAAATCAGCAACAAATATAATGACCGCTATTGATGCACGTATGGGTGAGGTTTACTGGGCTTGCTATGAATGTTCTGATCAAGGCGTGAAAGAAATAGTGGATGAACAAGTTTGCTTGCCTGAAAATATTGTATTGCCCGAGAATGGTTCATGGTTAGGGTTGGGCAGTGGTTGGGGTACCTATGAACAAGAATTATCGAATATTGCAGGATCGTTTGTTAGTGAAATTGATGGTGAACTTTTCCCTCATGCACAGACAATTGTTAAATTAGCAGAAATTTCTTACCTGCAAGGTGATTTCTTAACAGCGTCAGAGGCAATACCAGTTTACTTACGAGATAATGTAGCCAAGAAAAAAGCACAGCAGTAAAGATAACTTAAAAGGAATCTATTATGTTACGGAAATTAATTTTGTCATTGATGTTATTAGCAGCTTCATTTGTTAATGCTTCTGAGCCACAAGCTATTTTTACGGCTGAGAAAAAAGCAGATTTTGAAGTAACTTATCAATCAGTCTATAAGGCGCTTGAAGATAATAAATTCTTTGTTGTTTTTGAGCCTGATATTGGTGCGAGTGTAGGGCGCTTTGGTAAAAATTGGGATAACTACAATCAAAATAAACTTGAACGTATAAAGAGCATGGTGTTTTGTAATGGTTGGTATGCCAATAAAATGGCTAATGTTGATCCTAAGTTTCTTGCGCTTTGTCCATTACGGTTAACTATGACGCATAAACAGGGTGTTACATCGGTCTTATTTGTACGCCCTGATTTTGTTGTAAAAGGTACAAAGGCTGAATCTGTTGCAAAAGAAATAACGGATGGTGTAATTGAGGCTATTCATCAGGGGTTAAAGTAATTTCAAAAGCAAAATACCTATAAAGTCATGACTAATTGTATTAATTGCTTTGTTTAGAATAAATATAATTATTTAAATAGTCTTATAGCCCGATCGGGTCATAGATGTGAGCTATCCACTTCATATACACTTACTGCATATAGGGGATTTTAATTCCATTAATCTAAGGAGATAAGTTATGAAACTTCGATTAATTGCCGTATTGGGTTTAGTAGGGTTATTTTCATCACAGGCTTCAGCAACTATCGTGTCTGGTGTTGTAACAAGTGGTTCAGGTAGTTTTGTAAAATTGACTACGCCATTTACAGAATCAACACCTGATAACACGGTTGGCAGCAACACGTTTCAAAATACAAATCTTTATGGTTTTGATGAAGGTCAAAATATCGCAATAACAGCTGATATTAATGTTGATATTCTTGCCGATGGTATGGGGGGGAGCAGTGGTGCAGGAGCAGTTCTTTCTGGTAACACTGTCGCAAGTCATTATATATTTTTCGATCCTGCAGGTAGTGCCAGCCAAGTTGGTAGGGTTCAATTCGATTCGGATATATTTGCGATTATTACTAGTACGGGAAATCTTGCTGCAAGTGATTTTCTTATTAATAATATGGTGACTTATTTAAACCCTACTTTACGTGGTTTGGAAACTGGAGATAATGTCTTTATTTCTGGTATACGTGAAATCACAGTTAATTGGACTGCTTCATCTCCCGGTGATTACGTCCGTGTGTTAACGGCATTTTCACCCGCAGCTGTTGTTCCTGTTCCTGCCGCAGCATGGTTGTTCGGAACATTCTTGTTTGGTTTATTTGGTTTCTCTAGAGTGAAGAGAAAAAGTTAATAAAAAAAATTTATATATTTTAAAAAGGAGGCATTTATGCCTCCTTTTTAATTTATATTACTAGATTTATAAACGTCGCTTTATAATATCAGCCACACGAAATGCATTCGCATAAATCGTCCATGTATAAGGTACGCTACCACCTGTTGGCATAAAACTACCATCGGTTACGTATAGATTTTCTGCATCATGAGCCTGACAGTCGGCATTAAGTACAGAAGTAGCCGGATCATTGCCAAAACGACAGCCACCAGCAACTAAGTTAGGAGGTGGGGCACCGCTGACACTGGAACGAATATTTTTCGCATTCATTTGTTTTAATACCAATTCTGATTTATCTGCAAGGTACCGGCCTACTTTCAAGTCATGATCATGATAACCCAAGCGTACTTTCGCAACAGGGCTTCCCCATTTGTCTTTGACTGAATTATCTAAGCTGACAAAGCAATCATCTGTTGGCAGCCAATCGTTGAAAACTTCAAAGCGTAAGTATTTAGTTTCTGCAAAAACGGTCTTTAATTTTTGTTTGAGCGGTTTTCCCCACATTAGTTTGCCATTATCGTCCCATTTTTCCCCATTAGCCTTGCTGATACCATTAGGGTGGCGAAAGAGAAAATCAATGACACCTCCTTTTGCAGGTGCACCAAACCCTTTATCATTGATGAAGTACCAATCTTGTAAGCCACGGTTAACAAAAGGTCCTCGTTGTTTCATATCTTGAGCTAGTTCGGTATCAAATTGTTTGTATGTAAATTCACCTGTGCCCGAGCCACCAGCAGAGAAGAGTAAATTTTTGCCAACTTGCCCTGAATTATTAGCTAATCCATTTGGATGCTTTGGCCCTGGTGATGCGAGAAGTAAGCGAGAGGTTTCTATTGCCTGACAAGCAACAACAAATATTTTTGCACTGACAGATTTTTTTAGATTATTTTTATCGAAGTAATCAGCGCTTGATACGTTGCCGGATTGATCGGAACTAAGACGATAGACTTTTGTATGAGCACGTATTTCACAATGACCCGTTTTAACAGCTTTATCTAGTAAGGCTGCTCTTGAACTTCCTTTTGCACCAGATGAGCAGCCATAGCTGCCACAAAAACCTGAGTACTGACAACCTTCGCGTTCAGCAACACTAAAGGGAAGTATCGCTCGTGGTGTGGGAAGCGGTGTCATGTTTAATTCATGGCAGGCATTGTCAATTAATCCACTGACTGCATGCTCTACGGTGGGTGGGTAGGGAAAGTCTGCAGTAGATCGTGGTTCTTGATATTTATGTGGAACAATTTTTCCTGAAATCCCCACAACGGTTTCTGCCTTGGTGTAATAAGGTTCCATTTCAGCATAGTCAATTGGCCAGTCGACCACATTAGCCCCTTCAATCACACCAAACTCAGAAACTAGCCGGAAGTCTTTCGGCTTAAGACGATAAAAATAGCCACTCATGAAATTGGATGATCCACCAACACAGTTACCATTCCAAAAGTCAGAACCGGACTCTAAGGTAGATTCAGATGCCCATTTGTAAGACCCATCATCATTTTGGCCGTCATATTCCTCTAGTACATGCATCTCATCTTTGAGATCAGGCGTATAAACAGAGCGACGACAACAGGCGAGTTCGTCTTTGAAGAAATCTTCCTCAGTAAACCAAGGACCTTTTTCTAGCACCAAGACGGAGTAACCCGCTTCGGCTAAGGTAAGGGCAACAGGACCACCGCCAGCACCACTACCGATAATGCATACGTCATAGTCTTTCATCGGAGTAGGTAGTACCTTTTATTTTCAGGAGGCAGAGGGAAACCAGGTATATGTTCAAGCCATTGCCAGCCAATTTTATCGGTATTGCCACCATAAATAGGATCGGCGATTAATGCTTCAAAAATGTAGAGAAGTAAAAGAGATAGCCAGCTTTCACCTGCACTGCTTTTAGCAATTCGCTGTAGTACTTGTTCTTTTTTATTTTCACTTAGCTGAGCAAAATATTGTTCAAACATTTGTTGTGAGAGATCATTCGTCCAATTAACACCATCACGTATAAATTTCTTATCAGCATCATCTGTTCCAGGCAGCTCTAATACTGATTTTAAGTAAGCTGTTGCATTAATATCATTGGCACCAGGAGAGTCAGCGTCTTTAGGGAATAAATGATTTTGTACAGCTCGAAAGGTATCCCACGGTGCTTGTTGCAATATAGGAGATTCAGTGTTTTTAGTGGAAGGTGAATCTGCTGCATCACAAGCCGTGAGTAATAAGGCTGCTGGAATAATGCTTGCGGCTTTAAGAAAACCGCGACGCCTCTGTCTTAGTTCAATGCGTTCACGCAAACCTTTTGGAATCGATTCATCCCAAAGACGTAGTGTTCGTTTGGTGAATTCTTTACGCATAGTAGATTAATTTATTTTGCTTTCCATTTATTAATGAATTCATAAAATCTCTTTACAGAATAACGCTTATTCTCAAGAAAATCAGCAGTATCTTTTGATTCGAGTATCTGACCATTTTGGTCGGTTACGTACATATGTGGGTAGCCATTGGCAGGAGGGAATACTTTGAGGAATTCCTTATTGTCATTTTCCTCACTGACATTTACCTTTATAAGTACAAAGGTGTTAAAGAAGTCTTTTTTGAGTTGTGGATTTGAGTGAAGGAATTTATCTAAACGATGACACCATGCGCACCAATCACCACCTACTTCAATTAAAACTTTGCGATTAGTTCGTTTGGCTATTTTTAGTGCTTCTAAGCCGTCGTTGATAGGGTTGCGTTTGGGGTCATATTCGAGGCTAAAGATGGGCAATGTGTCATCGGTAGGTGATGCGAACAAATTACTTTGAAGGCTAAAAAGTAACCCAAATATAATGAGCAGGTGAATTGATTGACGATTGATGAGTTTCATCGTTTTAAAAAAAGTAATTTAGCAGAGTAACTTCTGCATGATTTTTTCGTAGTAAGTTGAAATGGTATCTAACTCTTCAACACCTACACACTCATTGATCTGGTGAATAGTCGCATTTAAAGGACCAAGTTCTAGTACCTGTGAACCGGTTGGTGCAATGAAGCGACCATCTGAAGTTCCGCCTGATGTAGATAGCTCGGTGTTTATACCGTTAGTTTCTTTGATAGCATCACGTGCTGCATCCACTAACGCACCTTCAGCCGTTAGGAAAGGGTGACCGGATAAGGTCCAATCAATACTGTAATCGAATTCATGTTTGTTAAGCATTGTTTCAACACGATCACGTAGCCCTTGATCTGTTTGTTCAGTAGAGAAACGGAAATTAAATACAATTTCTAGTTCACCAGGAATGACGTTGGTGACACCGGTGCCAGCATGGATGTTTGACACTTGAAATGTTGTTGGTGGGAAAGAGTCATTACCATTATCCCAAGTTTCTGAAGCAAGTTCGGCAATGGCTGTTGCCGCTAGGTGTACAGGGTTACTTGCTAAATGTGGGTAGGCAACATGACCTTGTTTACCTTTTACGGTGAGTACTGCATTTAAGGAGCCACGTCGTCCATTTTTAATCACATCACCGGCAAGTTTACTACTAGATGGTTCGCCCACTAAGCAGTAATCCATTTTTTCATTACGCGCTTCGAGTGTTTCAATAACTTTTACTGTGCCATTAATGCTAGGGCCTTCTTCATCACTGGTGATAAGAAATGCAAGACTGCCTTTATGATCCGGGTGCGCGGCTACAAATCGTTCCGCCGCTGTGACCATTGCTGCCAAACTACCTTTCATATCGGCAGCGCCACGACCATAAAGTTGCCCGTCACGAATTTCAGGTTTGAAAGGGTGACTATCCCATTTTTCAACTGGGCCAGTGGGAACAACATCGGTATGTCCTGCAAAAGCAAGTACCGGTGCGGTATCACCGCGGCGTGCCCAGAAATTATCGACATCATCAAAGCGCATGCGCTCGGCTTTAAAGCCAATCGCCTCAAGTCGGGCAATCATTAAATCTTGGCAGCCTTTGTCCTCCGGTGTGGTGGAGTCACGGCTGATAAGATCAATAGCAAGGTCGAGTGTATCGGACATAGTCTTTCTACTTAATTAGTTTCTTAAAATAATTTTTTATATTCAGCTTCAGAAAAACCAACATGACGTTGTTTGCCAAGATCTAAAACCGGCCGTTTAATAATGGCAGGTTCGTTTAGCATAATCGCAATGGCTTTTTTCTCGTCAATATTCTCTTTCTTGTTGTCGGGTAACTTACGCCACATCATGCCGCGCTTATTAAGTAATACTTCCCAACCTAACTCCTTAACCCAACGCTTGAGCTGTTTTTCATCGAGTCCATCTTTACGGAAATCGTGAAAATCAAACTCGACACCGTTCGCCTTAAGCCACTTGCGGGCTTTACGAACAGTGTCACAGTTTGGTATGCCGTACAGCGTTGTCATTAAATGTCGCGTAGTAATTCGTTAATGCCAACTTTACCTAATGTTTTCGCATCAACCTTTTTAACAATTACCGCACAGTACAGGCTGTAGCTACCATCTTTAGAAGGTAGGTTACCTGATACAACTACTGAACCGGCTGGAATGCGACCGTAAGTTACTTCACCTGTTGAGCGATCATAAATCTTGGTACTTTGACCAATATAAACGCCCATAGAAATAACTGAACCTTCTTCAACAATCACGCCTTCAACAACTTCAGATCGTGCGCCGATGAAACAGTTGTCTTCAATAATTGTTGGTGCAGCTTGTACAGGTTCGAGTACGCCACCAATACCAACACCACCAGAAAGGTGTACGTTCTTACCAATTTGTGCACAAGAGCCAACGGTTGCCCAAGTATCAACCATGGTACCACTATCAACATAAGCACCAATGTTTACGTAAGAAGGCATTAAGACTGTGCCTGATGCAACATATGAGCCCTTACGAACCGTAGCAGGTGGTACAACACGAACGCCCGCTTCGCGGAAGTCGCGCGAGTTGTAATCAGCAAATTTAGATTGCACTTTGTCGTAGTAGTTAGTGAAACCACCTTTCATGAATTCATTGTCTTCAATGCGGAAAGAAAGCAGTACTGCTTTCTTCAACCAGTCGTTAACAACCCAGTCGCCATCTTTCTTTTCTGCAACACGTGCTTCACCCGTGTCGAGCATGCCAATGGCTTCAAGTACGGCTTCCTTAACATGTGTGTCGACGTTACGTGGTGTGATGTCTGCGCGTTGTTCGAAGGCATCGGTAATAATTGTTTGGATATTGCTCATTTTATTCTCCGCTAATAACTATGTGTATTCTAACATGATCCGTGCTTAAAGCGCGGATCATAGTGTTTCTATAAATTCTTTGATGCGTGTCGCCGCTTCTACACATTCATCCAGTGGCGCAACCAGTGCCATTCGCACGTAGCTTGAACCAGGATTGCCTTGTTCGGTGTCACGAGATAAATAACTGCCGGGTAAAACAGTGACATTCTGAGTGCCAAAAAGATCGCGGGCAAAGTCAGTGTCACTGATCGGTGTTTTTACCCACAGGTAAAAACCGGCATCAGGTTGTTCGACTGGAATAACTGGATCTAATATCTTGATGACAGCCGAAAATTTTTCACGATATAAATCGCGGTTGTGTTTTACATGTGCTTCATCATTCCATGCAGAGATACTGGCGGCTTGTGTTGGCATTGCCATCGCGCAACCGTGATAAGTTCTGTATTTTAAAAACTGTGCAATGATGTCGGCATCACCGGCAACAAAGCCACTGCGTAGCCCTGGGGCATTAGAACGTTTCGATAAACTGTGAAAAACAATACAGCGTTTAAAATCATTTCGACCGGCTTCGATGCAGGCTTGCAGCATACCCATCGGTGGTTTGTCTTCGTCAAAATAAAGTTCGGAGTAGCATTCATCTGAAGCAATAATAAAATCGTATTTATCGGCTAAGGCAAACAAGTCGGTCAATGCTTGCTTGTCCATTACCGCACCGG